>NZ_JBSLYH010000009.1:0-192502 GCF_055793305.1 Calyptranema fuscum S582 | reverse complement strand
TCCCTCGTCCCCTTCACCTCCCTCACCGTCCGATCTCCTCAGCGTCAAAGCCTCTGGCGGCGATGTCCGGATGGTCTATTCACCTTTGGATGCAGTAAAGATTGCTGAGGCGAATCCTGACAAACAGGTGGTGTTTTTTGCAGTGGGATTCGAAACTACGGCTCCGGCGACGGCAATGGCAGTTTACCAGGCAAAACAACAGGGGATTCACAACTTTTCCCTGCTGGTATCGCATGTGTTAGTCCCACCGGCAATGGCAGCAATTTTGTCCTCTCCGAACTGCCAAGTGCAAGGTTTCTTAGCAGCGGGGCATGTGTGTACGGTGATGGGCTATCGAGACTATCACGCGATCGCCTCCAGATATCATGTCCCAATTGTGGTGACAGGGTTTGAGCCACTGGATGTGATGCAGGGACTTTATTTGTGTATCAAACAACTAGAAGCCGGACAGGCAACTGTTGAAAATCAATATACTCGCTCGGTTCGTCCCGATGGAAATGAAGCGGCTCAAGCTTTGATTCAATCTGTATTTGAAGTAGTGCCACAGCAGTGGCGAGGCATTGGCGAAATTCCCCAAAGTGGGCTAGGGTTGCGGGCAGACTATGCTGAGTTTGATGTACGGCATAAAGGTTTGTTACCCAATGCGATCGCCCCTGTCCCCGCTCCTGTGAATGAATGTATCAGCGGATTGATCCTTCAGGGCATTCAAAAACCCCACGACTGCCCTGCCTTCGGTACCCGCTGCACCCCCGAACGACCCCTCGGTGCGCCGATGGTTTCCTCAGAAGGGGCTTGTGCGGCATACTATCGATATCGTCAACGATAAGACGATTGGATACTTTATGACCAACATCATTGTTAACCCTGCTTACCCTCCGTGCCAAGATGCAGGAATACCGGGAGAACGGCGTGCAACTTGGATGGTTGTTGAATCCTGACCCAATGCTTCGCCCTTACGATTCGTACCTTTTCGGCTCCAGCATCTATGAATCAACCTTTCGATTTCACTGTTTCCTGCCCCATTCCCACGCAACACTATCCCCAGATCCTTCTGGCACATGGCGGCGGCGGTCGGCTGATGCATCAATTGATTGAGCAAATGTTTGTTCCTGTCTTTGGTTCTCCCGATCGCGTTCAGCACGACGCTGCTACTTTGACGTTATCGGGACATCGCATTGCCTTTACGACTGATTCTTATGTAGTGCGACCGCTATTTTTTCCGGGAGGAGATATTGGTTCTCTGGCAGTGCATGGCACGGTGAATGACTTGGCAATGGCAGGGGCACGTCCCCTTTATCTCAGCCTGGGCTTCATCTTAGAAGAAGGTTTACCCATGGAAACCTTGTGGCGGGTGGTGCAATCGATTCAGCAAGCCGCCCAAAATGCCGGGGTGCAAATCGTCACGGGTGATACCAAGGTGGTCGATCGGGGTAAAGGCGATGGCATTTTTATCAATACGGCTGGGATTGGTGTGATTGAACATGAGTGGGCGATCGCTCCTACATCGGTTCAGCCCGGTGATGTAATTTTGTTGAATGGTGATTTGGGACGACACGGCATCGCCATCATGGCAGTGCGGGAAGGCTTAGAATTTGAAACGACCCTTGAAAGTGACTCGGCTCCCGTTGCTGAGTTGGTGTTGGAATTGCTCAATGCCGGAATTGAAATCCACTGCCTGCGAGATCTAACGAGAGGTGGCTTAGCCAGCACCCTAAATGAAATCGCTTTGGCAGCAAAAGTGGCGATCGCTATCCAGGAAACACAAATCCCGGTCTGCGAAGAAGTCCGGGGAGCCTGCGAAATTTTGGGGTTTGATCCTCTCTACATCGCCAACGAAGGTCGCTTTATTGCGATCGTCCCAGCCCACGCCGCTGACTCAGCCCTAGCAATCATGCGATCGTTTCAAGAGAAAACAGATGGTATTGCTACAGCTTGCCGCATTGGTCAGGTGAACGATAATTCTCGGTTGGGTTCATTTCCCCATGCTCTTGGATCTGTGATTTTGGAAAGTCAGATCGGTGCCAGTCGCATAATTGAAATGCTCAGTGGCGAACAACTTCCGCGAATTTGCTAAGTTTCAGCAATTCTCAATTCCACAAAGCACAAATTGTTGAGAGAGAGCCGCGCTCCGCGCGGCTCTCTCTCAACAACCGTAATCTATCCAGGCACGAACGCTATAAAAAGACGAGAAGGCTTGAGTACTTCACCGCGTCAGAAATCAAGGCGCATCCTCTTACGCAATTGATGAGAATAGATAATGGGGGTCAAGAATGGCGCTCGCGCCACTCTTGACCCCCATTATCTGCCTGCTTCTGAGTGCGTAGCGCTATATCAAGACCGATTTCGATACAAGCGAGACCCCAACCCCAAAAGTCCCATCGTGACCAGAGCAAACGCCGAGGTGGGTTCTGGAACAGTTTCAGAATCTGGATCTTCACCCATATCGTAAGCTAGCAACTGCTCACACAGGGTCGCGCCATCCATGTCTAGGGGCAGATATTCGTCTGGAGCCATGCCGCTACCCATGCCATCCCCCTCGCCCATGTCCATGCCATCGCCTTCTCCCATGTCGCCATGGTCTTCCATGTCGCCATGGTCTTCCATACCAGTATCGTCTTCCGTTCCCCAACCATGGTGCATTTCTTGCCCATAGCAGTAGTGATCGGCACCCATACCAAAAGCTGGATTGTATAAGTTACCCGATTCATCATTGAGCAGATCATCCGGCGTTTCTGCAAAGCCATTACTAGCGGTCGTAGAACCTGCACCCATTGCAATGAGAGAGTAGACGCCATCCTGGAAGATCAAATCAAAGTCATAGGCAGTATCTAACCCAAACACATTGATTGTAGAGAACTCACCCACTACATCATTCGCCACTAAAAAGTTGAATGTATCGCCAGCGGTTGGTTCAAATTCTCCTAAAAAGTAAAGGTTCAATACGCCATCTAGAAATGCAGTGCCGTCAACCATGAGTTGATCGTATTCTGTACCTGAGGTTAACCCACCGATTTCAATGGTGAGTTCGCCTAAGGCATCTTGAACATAATCGCCCAAGATGCTGATCGTTCCGGGTGAATTGCCAGGACTGACGACCGATGTATTGGTAAAGCTACTGCTAACCGTTGTATTACCGTTGAGTACACTCTGTGTGCCTGTTCCTGGTAAGTTGGGCAAAATGTCTTGTAAATCAGCGGCTGCGCTAACAATCCCGCCATCCCAGGGAAACATCGGATCATTCAGATTATGCCCATAGGATTGCCCGGTCGAGGGATAGAAACTGCTACCCCAGTGCCCGTTGAGTTGCCATTCTGCCCAAATTCGATCGACGTTCGCATGGAGCAACCAGAACATCGGATCATTTGGAGATGCCCCAACATTAGAAATCGTTCCACCAAAGCCGCCAATCCAACCATGCATGTTGTTGTGCATGCCCGTACCTGCTTCTAGACGGGCACGGAATGTGGTGTAAGAGCTTGCCCCAATGGCAGTGGTGGCTTGAGCCACGGTTCCTAAACTTGTGATCCGACCAGCCAGATCGCGGGTTAGCGGTTGCAAAGTCGCGTTGAAACCATTCCAGCGAGCGCGGTTGAGATCGGTACGCAGACCCCAGCCATTGGCTAAAGAAAAGTAGCCACTCATCACCTGGATGCCGTTAGTACCCCCTGTACCATCGGGCCCCATAAAGTTGTTTTGGAAAATTTTGTTGTAGGTAGCGGTGCTATTGGTCCAATCCCAGAAGGGGATTGTCACCGTTGGATCGACACTCTGAAGCGCCTTCTCAAATTCGTAAAGAAACTGTCGATGCCAGGGTAGAAAAGCAGAACCATTATGAGCCGCATTGGCAAGGGTGATGCCTCCGGGCCCAGAGCGACCTGCAATATCGCCTGTTGCAATATGAGTCGCCACAAAACGGTCATAGATGCTGATTTGCAGACCATTATCTGTGGTGGTCATCGTCTGCTTCAGCGTTAACAGCGCACTGATAAACTTATCAATTTCTGTCTGAGTTAAATCTGCTGCATTTTTGCGAACCGCTAGACCTGTGGTTTGGGCAGCGGATGCAGGTAATACATCGAAGGTGTTGGTGTAGCCGTAGTCATAGGTGTAACCGAGGCTGGTAAAATCCAGCACATTTGCAGGTGTGACGTAGCTGCTTTGAAAGGTGAATGCTTGGACTGGTTTGGCAAATAGGGTGCAAACGCATCCTGTGAGGATGCCCATTGTAATGGAAAGTCCTTTTTGTAGCGTTGCGGCAGGAAGAGTCTGACGTGCCGATCGCTCCTGATAGCTAGCAGACGGCTTGGAGTGGAGACCCGAGTCAAGCGTATGAAATTTCATCTCGATAGCCCTGTTAATCTTGCTTTCTTAATTTTTTCTAAGGTTATTTTCTGAGATCAAAATCCCGATAAAACGTGAGACTGCCCATTAGCGGTTAAAAGCAAGGGTGCAGAGCTACCTTGTGGAACCCTCCGTTTCCCCGTATCTGCCTGAAACGGTGCATTCTCAATTCGATGTTAGTGGTGCGTCTAAACGGACAGGGCAAGGTATAAACCGTTGCCTTGATTCAAGCCGTAAGGATGATTTTTAGTAACAATTCTTTTCTGTGGATAAATTCTCTTTTTATACAGAGCAGCATGTTACTAGTCCCCAATAGTACGGTGTAATTCCTGAGGAGATTGTGAATTTTTGAAGAACTTTAATTAACTTTCAAACTAGTTTCCGTGCGATCGCTGATTCTAATTTTTGAATAACCTGTCTCATATTGGGAATTTTAGGGGGAACCTGCCTGAACCATTGATTTTTATGCCTGGAGTGCCCTAAACATGCATGCTTCGATCCTATGTTTGGGTCAGTTTTTGATAGGTTTTTGATGAGTCAGGGACGAGGCGATAGCGGTTGAAATGTTCGTTAAGACGATGTGAGGCGCGATCGCCGCGATTGTTTGCACTGTTTCGATGGTGCTGATACGCTACAAAACAATTTTCGGTACAGTCTAAGGGTAAGCCGCAGGTCTGCCAGTTATTTTATGACGCATCCTCCTTCTCTCAGCACCTCTCCCTGGTTACAACTGTTTCGCTGGATTATGCAACCGATCGAGTTGCTCGAAGATTGCCAGCACCAGTTTGGCGATCGCTTTATCGTCAATCTGGGCAACTTTCGCAATTTTGTATTTTTTAGCGATCCCAGGGCAATTGAGCAGATCTTTACCCTGACGGGTCAACAAATGCAGGTTGGGCAAGCTAATAAAATTTTGAAACCAACGCTGGGTGAAAATTCAGTCTTATTGTTAGATGGCGATCGCCACCAACGCCAGCGGCAATTGCTGATGCCCTCCTTCCATGGCGAACGGATGCGTGCCTATGGGCAGCTCATTTGCCACATTACTCAGCATGTTGCCGACCAATGGCAGATCAATACCCCCTTCGCAGTTCGCTCTTCGATGCAAGAGGTATCAATGCGAGTTATCCTCCAGGCTGTTTTTGGGCTGAGTGAAGGCGATCGCCATGAACAGATTAAAACGCTGTTGGATCACTTATTAAATTTGACGGCTTCCCGGTTGGGATTTGCGATCGCCATTTTTCAATTTCTGCAAAAAGATTTGGGTGCATGGAGTCCGGGTGGACGCTTTAATCGGCTCAAAGCTCAGATCGATGATTTTTTATACAGCGAAATTCGTACCAAGCGGCAAAACCTCGATCCCAATCAAACCGATATCCTCTCGTTGCTTTTGTCTGCCCGCGATGAAAACGGACAGCCCATGAGCGATGAAGAACTGCGAGATGAATTGATTACGCTATTGATCGCAGGGCATGAAACTACGGCGACCGCACTCAGTTGGGCAATGTACTGGATTCATAGAACGCCCGATGTCAAAACCAAGCTGCTTGCCGAGCTAGATAGTTTAGAAACTCTAGATCCAAATAGCGTCAACCGGCTGCCCTATCTCAATGCCGTTTGTTCGGAAACATTGCGCATTTATCCAGTGGCCGTGATTGCCCCCGCACGAACCTTGATTGCCCCTGTGCAGATTTTGGAGGATCGGTTTGAACCCGGAATGCTGCTTAGCCCTTGCATTTACCTGACCCATCGCCGAGAAGACTTATATCCAGACGCCCACTGTTTCAAACCCGAACGGTTTTTGCAACGACAGTTTTCACCGTATGAATATTTGCCTTTCGGAGGTGGCAATCGCCGCTGTATCGGAGCTGCCTTTGCGTTGTTTGAAATGAAACTCGTGTTAGCAACGATTCTGAAAAAATATGAATTAAAACTAGTGAGCGATCGCCCCATTGCGCCCATTCGACGCGGTGTGACGATCGCTCCTAAAGGTGGAGTCAAAATGATGCTAACAGGTCATCGCCCGATCAAGGCGCTTTCGTTTGAGACTGAAGTTCAACATTAATTTCGTTGGCTTGCCGTCGCTTGAGTTCGACCGACTCAGACCGGGGCAACAGATCAAACAGCTCTCGGAAGATATCATCAATTTTCTCAAACGGAACCGAACCCGTCTCATTCAGCAGCAATTCTCCCGTCTGGTTGAACACTGCCACCTGAGGCACCAGACCTTTGTAGTAATACCCTGGTTCGTCGGGTGTGTAACTCGACTTTGGCGGAATCGCATCGACACTAATCGCAATAATATCAACCGCTCGCCCATAAAAGGCATCGAGTTGAGAGATCACTGATGAGTATTGCTTGCAGTCGCGACTGTCATCTAAATACAAAAACAGTAGGGTCGGAGCTTCGCGTTTGAAAGAGGCTGCCAACGTGACTTTGGGAGGCACTAACGATCCGTTTCCAGCGTAGAGCGGAAAGATGCTGCCATCATAATGGTCATCTTTCAACCCTGCGTGGGCAGGCGGCGTCAGCCAAATTAAACCACACGTAACTACCAGAACCAAACTCAGCACAACCTTAGAGAGGGTGCGCCACTGGCAAAC
The DNA here is from genome assembly GCF_055793305.1 of Calyptranema fuscum S582. NCBI lineage: Bacteria > Bacillati > Cyanobacteriota > Cyanophyceae > Oculatellales > Oculatellaceae > Calyptranema > Calyptranema fuscum. The sequence continues at coordinate 185,558 of NZ_JBSLYH010000009.1, read as the reverse complement.
AGAACGAAAACCGACGTTGACCAGACCTGCCCAGGAGTTTGGCAACCCTGTTTTACCCAGCCATGACGTGAAAAATTGGGAGACACTCATCAGACAATCAACAATTAGCAGCGCTATATGCTTGAGATTTGTAACTTCCAGTTACATAACACTAACAGCATAAACGGCAAGGGACTGTGGAGCAAGCCGCAAGCGCTTAGCGAACTTCCTTAAAACTCTGGATCACGGCTTGCAGCTCAGGTTCATTCTGGTCAAATTTTCCTGGTAATGTCCATGCCAGGATTTGGTGAAAGCGATCGCTTGTTTCAACCGTGGTGTGGAGGTAGGCAACATCAATTTCAGAGATACGACCAACAATTTTGTATTGGACAGCTGTATACTCTCCTACTTTCTTTACATCCGTCGGTCCTGTGACCTCAGGATTGCTCAAGTTTCCGGTGAGAATGCCGCGCGTAATTTCAGAATGTTTTGTCAACGACATATCGTCAGGCAGATCTGTTTTGTTTTCTGACAAAACAATCACATACATTTCTTTGTCAGGATTGAATGCCTGAATTTGCGCCTCTTCGTGCAACGTTTTTTCTTCTTGCCAGCCGGATCCCATTGTAATTTCTGCTTTGCCATCGGATGCCAGTAACGACGTTCCTAAGACAGATGGAGTGGCAGCAGAGCTAGAGGGAGAAGCCTCTGCAATGGCTGAACCCGTTGTCTGACCAGGATTTTCAGCCTGAGTCTGGGTCTTGCCGCATCCTGCTAAACTTGCCAGCAATACAATCAAAATGAAACCCGATGACTTGAAATTCATAACCAAAATTTTGAGGTGAGTTGAGCTAAGTATTGCAAACAGAACTTGGATTTGATTAAATACACACTCCAAGTAAAAACCTATCCGGAACGTTGATGGTTCATGCCCGACGATATGCGAAATCAGGTCTTTTGACTGCTTTTTTGATCGGGTCTAAACCAAAAACGAAGGGGCGATCGCTTCGCCCCTCATCCGAATAATTTAGCTTACCCTATCGTGTTTAGCCGAGACCATAGTAGGTGCCCAGAGCTTACAAGCTTTAACACAATTCGTCGAGCGTTCATCTATAGCAATTTTCAATGGCGTGAAGTATCAGTTGTGGTGAGAGAGCCGCGCGGAGCGCGGCTCTCTCACCACAACCGTCATCATCTATTCAGGAGTGACGTGCTATCTGGTGCTGCGGGTTGTTCAACACATCACCACGCGATCGCATCAGCCTAAAAAACAGGTCAGGGTGGGGGCATAGCCCCCACCCTGACCTGTCTTAATCTCTTAGGATTTTTTGATGATCCACGAGCTTAAGGAATAGATGCCATCTTCACATCGCTGGTAGCCAGCATCTCTTGCAGTTCTTCAGAGTCAACGGTTTCCCGATCAATCAGCATTTGCGCCAACCGTTCCAGAACCAAACGATTTTCTGTTAAAACAGACTTTGCCCGACGATATGCCTGATCGACTAAGTTACGAACTTCGTCGTCAATAGCTGCCGCTGTTTCTTCTGAAAAATCTCGCTCTGCTGCAATATCACGTCCCAAGAACATATTGCCTTGCTGACGACCCAATGCTACAGGTCCCAGGCGATCGCTCATACCGAAGCGAGTGACCATCTGACGGGCTACCCGTGCCACCTGTTGCAGATCGTTTGATGCTCCAGTTGTGACTTCATCTTCACCGAAAACCAACTCTTCCGCAATTCGCCCGCCCAATGCGACTGCCATTTGATTTTGCAAGTACGAGCGAGAATACAAGCCCGAATCCATGCGGTCTTCGCTTGGCGTAAACCAGGTTAAGCCACCAGCACGACCCCGAGGAATAATGCTAATTTTCTGAACCGGGTCATAATCTGGCATCAATGCCCCGACCAGTGCGTGTCCGGCTTCGTGGAACGCAACCAGAGACTTCCGTTTTTCACTCATTACCCGATCTTTCTTCTCGGGTCCTGCCAACACGCGATCGATCGCATCATTGACCTCATCCATCGAGATTTCAGACAAGTTCCGACGAGCTGCCAAAATCGCCGCTTCGTTTAACAGGTTCGATAAGTCAGCACCTGTAAAACCTGGTGTCCGACGGGCAATCTTCTCCAGATCCACATCCTTCGCCAATGTTTTGCCACGGGCATGGACATTGAGAATCTCCAGACGACCCGCATAATCGGGGCGATCGACGACGACCTGGCGATCGAAACGACCGGGACGCAGTAGTGCGGCATCCAATACGTCTGGACGGTTCGTTGCCGCGATGATGATGATGCCGGTGTTACCCTCAAATCCATCCATCTCCGTCAGCAACTGGTTTAGAGTCTGCTCACGTTCGTCGTTACCACCACCTAGACCGGCACCTCTTTGGCGACCCACGGCGTCAATTTCATCGATAAATACGATGCAAGGAGCATTTGCTTTTGCCTGCTCGAACAAATCACGGACGCGAGAAGCACCAACCCCTACAAACATCTCCACAAATTCAGAACCGGAGATGGAGAAGAAAGGCACCCCTGCTTCGCCTGCAACTGCCCTAGCCAACAGGGTTTTACCTGTTCCTGGAGGACCGACTAAAAGCACACCCTTTGGAATTTTTGCCCCAATAGCGGTGAAGCGATCGGCATTTTTCAAGAAGTCTACGACCTCTGCCAGTTCCAACTTCGCTTGGTCAATCCCAGCGACATCGCCAAATGTAACCTGAGTTTGAGGTTCCATTTGCACTCTGGCTTTCGACTTGCCAAAGTTCATCGCTTGGCTACCTGGTCCGTTTTGCGCACGACGGAGCACGAAGAAAAGCACAACTAAGAGCAAAAATGGAATGAGCAGCGTGCTCAGTACACGAGCCCAGATATTGTCGTCTGCCTGAGGCATCACGGCAATATCAACTCCGTTTTTGGTCAAAATGTCGATCAGTTCAGGGTCTTCTGGCGGTAGATTGACCAAAACGCGCTTGGCGTCGTTAGTTGTCACTTCCGCTTTAGACCGATCAGAACTGATGCGAACTTTTTCAACCCGATTCTGCTCTACCTCTTGGATAAACTGGCTATAGCGCCAGGAATCTGCATTCTGAGAGGGTCTATCAAGCAGTGCCGTCGCTACAAAAATAACTACCACTACCAAAAGGGCATATAACCCAGCATTTCTCCACCGCTTATTCACCGGGGCTAATCCTCCTAGATTCTCACTGTGAGAGCTATAAACTAATTTTAAGGTTCCCTTGAAAGCTCAAAAAGGTCTGAAGATGAGAAACTCCAACCAACCTCTATGCGATTTTTGACCTTAGTGCATTGATAATTGTTAACTAATATTAACTCAATATTAGAAATCATGGATGCCCAGAACGACATAACTTGGTTAATCGTGGCTGAACTGTAATCAAGTCTCACCGTACTCACGCAGGATTGGAGATTAGTTAACGTGTAATTCTGCCTGAGAGAGCGACGGCAAAGCCGTCGCTCTCTCAGGCAGAAGTTGGGTTTCATTCAATCCACGATGCCAAGAATCTGGCAGAGAAACTTATTTTTCGCGCCTGAAAGGGATGAAAATCCCCAATGTTCAGCCAAAACTGAAGTGCCTAATGTTCTCATTCTGCCATTTGGATTATTAATTCGTCTTGCGACAATATCTCTGGCTGCAGACTTGGGCGCGGGGTGCTTTGCCTTTAAATAAACTTGCCTTCAAATAGGTATGATCTCAACCGAGACGCCTTGTGGTGTGAAGGGGCGATCGCCACTCGAAAAAATCACCGTAGAAACAACATTTCCACGGCTCATCTTGCTTTATCGTTTACTCAGATTGGTTTAGACGTTAACACAAGCCTGAGCTTGGCATGAATTAAGTTCAATTGAGCCAGCCCTAAATCTACATTTCCTTCCACCACTATCCCTGTATTGAGCAACCGATCGAGCAGTTCCAAGATGGAAGGGTTCGTAGACGTTTCGCCGGGATAATAGCCATTTTCTTTAGGAAAAAGTGTTCCGATTTCTCCGAGATCGATATTGAGATCCGCAGGATCAATCTCAAATACATCGCAGAGTTGCACCACTTGTTCTTCTAATTTGCGTAAACTTTCGGCTGCCCTTTCTAAGTCAGCATCGCTCAGCTCTCCAGCTTCCATGCGCCGAATGACTTGAGCTTCCATGAGTTGGCGAACTAATTCAACAACCGTCAACAATAGGGGGGCTAAGCCTGCATCCGATCGCTTTTGATCTGGCAGACCGCTGTTTGGAGTGATTTGAATAGGAATATTAGAAGATGGCATGAATACAGCTTAGAACCGATCCGACCGTTCGTCACACTATCAACAAAAGAGCAGCATAGTTAATTACAATGCTACTTCCCACTTTGGAAGAAAATTTGGATTGCGGGCATTCGAGGGTTTTAGTCAATCACAATAAAATTTTAAAACCCTGCGCCGCTTGCGCAGCAAGCGGCGCAGGGTCTTCAATCTAGTAGGCATTGTTTAGTATCGGGACGAATTTGTACCTAAACTCTTTGGGTTCACGTGCAAATTTATTCTCGAAATCGGCAACGCCCGAGCTAGTGTTGAATTCGGTTGATGAACTTACAAGATGCAGCATTGCTACAATGCCGACCGCACAAGAACCTTGACGATTAAACAGGAACCAGATTCTTTTACCCTAAGGCGTGTTTTAAAACTCGCTAAGAGGGGTGTTTTTTCGTGCGCTTCGCGCACGAAAAAACACCTTTTAAAACAGGCTCTAGCGCTGGCGCATTTGAGCAATTTCCTGAAGAAATTGTTTTTGATGGTGTAAGAAGGCACTGTGCCATTCGTGAAAACGGCGTTCTCCGTCTTTCACAAGCATCTGGCGATAGTGTTCAGAATCAATATATGGCTTGGTCTGAGACTTTTGAGAAGACAATTTGGTTTGAGACATCTTAGTACTCAGTTATGACTACGACTTTCCCACACCCTGTTCATCCACTGCCGACGCAGCTCCTGGCTGTGCATCTGAGCGCAGCCCGACAACCTGCGGCTGAGGTCAGATTTAGCAAATTGTAGCCTTGCATTAGAACCACTGACTCGAAAGCTGGGAATGGTTTTAGAAGTTGCAATTTGCTTCATCGTTCTAATAGAAATCATTCTTTCATTCCTAGTCTAATCAGGATTCTAAACCAAATTTATTTTGGCAACTAGAGTTTTGCCACAGGCAAAACTCTAGTTGCCAAGACAGTCTTGACATTAAACGTTCAATATTTCGTGTGTGATTTTGAGCAGCCTTAAAGCTCCTACTAAGGAGTTGCAGCTTTGAGCGATCGCAATTCCGATTCCAAACTTTCGATGCGCGTCTGGAGTTGTTGATTGGCTTCTAGCAATTGGCGAGACTGCCCACTCAGGTATGGATCAGTCTCCCACCAGTTGATACCAATCTCTTTAGCCTTATCAACAGAGGAAATCAATAGCCGAATCCGGATACTGAGCAATTCTGTTGAACCCACTGAAACAGAGATATCTCCTGCAATCACAATTCCTTTATCCAGAACTCGTTCCAGCACATCTGCTAAGGTAGAGCCCTGTGTCGAAGTTGTAATGGCACGATTAGATGTGGCTGTGGGACGAGTCTGAGACGTTGCAACCATTTTTATCCAACCTTTTTGGCATCAGTGAGGCGGCGGTTTGACAAGCTCTGAGTACCTTGTTCAGTCAAGAGTTGTTTCTCCGTCAAAGATCGTAACGCATTCACCGTCTGATATCGGGTAATTTTCAGAGCGGCTTCAATTTCTGATGGACGAGCTTTGGGAAACTGCCGTAAGTAATCGTACACTTCTTGCTCATAAGGAACCCCTGATGTAGGTTCTTCAGGCGCATGTTGGGAGACAACGGTGTCTTCTGCGGCAACAGGCTCATGGTGTGCCGATGGGTCTGGTGTGACGTCAGAGACTGTCACGTCAGACGAGTCAGTTACTTCAGAGGATGACCCTTCTGCAACTGCTGGTTGAGCGCATACATCCTGATTTGAAGATGCCGGTTCTTGGAGCCCTGTCTGGGGAACCGGAGCAAACCCAAGGGTTTCTAGTTGCGGAACATCGTTTGCCACAGGTACATCGGTAGGCACATCGGCTGAGCAAATCAGTTCATTAAAAACATCCCAAAGGGTTTGTGTTGCGTCGGATAAAGACAAGCTAGAGCGAGAAAGTAATACATCGCCGCAAACATCACGAAACTCTGCATTTTCTGGCGTGACGATAATCTCATGCTCATGACAAACTTTCGAAAGCATTAAGCAAGAACGCAAACCAGACGATTTTTCAGCGCCCGTTCGTGTCCGAAATGTTTTGACTAATCGCACGATGATCTGGGCACTCTCCCGATCAATGCCTGTTTTCTGAACCGCAATTTCTTGTTGGGTCAGCTCATCCGGCTCTGGCATGTTGATAGTAACCAGCCGATCGAGAAGTGCATCCTGCGTGGAATGAACCCCACAGTACTCTTCTGGATTGGATGTAAAAATTGCCCGGAAATTGGCATTGACTCGAACATATTCAGACCGACTGTTGCTGGGTGGTAAAACCAACAACTTTTCCTCTAGAGCAGACAGCAACACATTGTTTACTTCTGGGCGAGAACGGTTGAATTCGTCGTAAACTAGCGTAAATCCTTCTCGACAGGCAAGTGTCAGTCTAGAATCTACCCAGTTTTGCCGCAGTTCGTCTTCGACCTTGACGACGCTGTGGATGAAGTTATCCACTACTTTTTTGCGGGTGTAACCCGTCTGATTACCAATCAGATCAGAGGTTTTGAACTCATCATCGCCAAACAATAGCATGATGGGACGACTCAATAGATCTGCCAGATGCAGCGCTAGCGTCGTCTTCCCTGTGCCTGCTGGACCTCTCAGATGTACTGAAAAGCCGGATTGTAGATAGCGTAGAGCTCGTGTTGCAACTCGCTCAACGGAGGGGGTGTTGACGAATCGCCGGGGGCTGGCTTTTAGAACGGTAGTCACAGGTTAGCTTCCTCTTGAATCAGGTAAATGCGATCGCGCTGAGTAATCAAACCCTTTTTAATCAAAGACCGGAGAGCATCTACAGCCTGAAATCGATTGATCGATAGGGTTGACTCAATTTCATTGAGCCGAGCGCCTTTAATTTCGTGGATGTAGTGATAGATCTCTTTCTCTAGTTGTGCAGAATCTTGCTGAAGAACTTTGGGAGCTATTTCAGTAGTCTCCATGATCAACGTTTCTTCACTGGATACCAAGACTTCAGCAGCGATTGCAGTGGGTTTTTCGGCAGGTGTCGGGGCTGCTGGAGGTTCCACGACCGCAACAGCGCGACTCGCAACCTCTGTTTTAGCCGATGGTTGGACGCTCGGTGCTGGAGGAGCACTGGGTTCAGCTGGTTTGACTTGAGCGATCGCCGGTTGAGGAGGTGTAGCTGTCACAGCTACAGGGGTAGCGACAGGAGCTGAAACTACAGGTTTAGCAACAGGGGGTTGAGTCACAGGGGATACGCCATTTCCCCTACCCCAAACAGATGCACGGAGATCGGTACAAAATTGACGTAACTCAGCCCGAAAATCTGACAACTCTTGGAAGATCGCATCCATCTCTACTTGTCGTTTCTGGCGATCGCCCTGAAGCATTTGCTGAAGTTGTTGAGCACGATCTTGTCGTACCAGTTCTAGTTCAGCGAGGTAAGTTTGCACGTTGATTCGTAAGTTTTCTGCAAACGCTGCCAACTCTTGCACGAGGCGCATGTGATTTTGCAAGCGCTCTTGTTGATTCAATTGCAACATCTTATGTGTATCTGCCTGAAGTGCTGCAACCTCGGCTTGCAATATTTGCATTCGTGCTTGGAGTGCTTGCCGCAATAGCACCACTGATTGGCTGAGTTGACTGCGAAAACGGCTTAAATCCTGCGATAACTCTTGCGCCATGAGTGAGCGATCGGCAGTAATCAATCGCAAGAATTCAGCAGTTTGTGTTTGTAAATCTCGATTGAAATTTTGCAAAAACTGAGCCAATTGTTGTGCCTGAACTTGGCGCTGCTGGCTCGTATGGGTCAAAAAAGTTTGAGTCCCTTGTTGTAGCTCTAACCGAAATAAACCAAGGTCATCGCGCAATTGAGACGCTTTTGTAAATCGCTCTTGCTGAAAAGATGCAAGAGCCTCGCGCACTTGCTGTTGACGCTCTGCCAACTCGTGTTGACGTCTTAGTCGTTGCTCTTGCCATTGATCTCTGAAGGCAGTCACGGGGAACCTCCTACTGCGAGGCTATAGGTACGAATGGAATGGATCGGCAGGGATGTTTAGAAGAGAAGAAACGCTGGAGAGCGACAAAAAGCCCTCCAGCGTCAGTTTTGGATATTATGCAGCAGGTACGGCTGCTTGAGCGGTTAAACCAACTGCTTCTGCATATTTCAGATAGGTTTCTACAGAAGCAATCACGACACGAGCTTCAATAGCCAACAGCTCAATACCAACCAAAGAAACACGAACCCATGCATCAATGACAATTCCCTTGTCTAGAATGCGGTCAACGACTTCAGCCAAGCTAGAGGAGGAATTTACCTTTTCAACAGCCATGATTAATCACCTAAAAACTAAGTAAATTTGGAGATTGGTTTGCCTTACCTTGAACATTTGGAATCTAACTAAAGGACCAGGCATCCATTGATAGGATAGATAGTCATTCAATTGCATCAAATCAGCAGATATGCTGAACGCTGACTAATTCGTTTTGAGCATACGAGTAAGTACTGATCAGAAAGCTAGGGCAACTATTGAGAGCTTGCTAATCCAAAAACTCCATATACCTGAACGATTTACAAATCCTGATCGGATTACCTCATCCCTTTGTTAAGAGGCACGACTCCATCACTCTCAATCTTTTAACCAAAAGCAGAATTCTGATTGGTTTTAGAATGCTCTAATAATGGAGATGTCTCTATATTTCCCTTATCACGAAGCTATCTAACACCGTCATTGAAATCAAATCATAGTTATTCCTGATTGAGGTTTTTCTTTGAATAATTTCTGACGAAGATAGCCCAGTGACCTGTGCAAAAGAAAGACGATTTGCCTTACCCAGCCTGTGTTACAGACTTGTTGGACACTTAAAAAAACACCTGATGATCACAAGCAAATAAGGATATCTGTGCTGGATTAACCTGTTAGCCTGTGTTCATCTCATGAACTTCCAGATGTGAAATCTAAAAGTCATTTCCAATAATTTTTCGAGCGTTACTCGCCTAATCCGGATGGTTTATTTAAGTTGCCTCAATCATCTTTTGTCACAAAACTTCATTGAACTCAGATTCGGCTTTGTAACCCTATAAATGACGCTGTGAATCTGAGTTTTTCGATCAAAACTTCGAAAGAAGTTTATATAAATAAAAATGTCTTTGCGAAAATCTCACATCTAAGATTGCACCCGCCGTTCAAATTCTTCACGAGTTGTTTCAACGATCGCTAATGCATCTTGATAAATTGTGTCGTGCTTTTGTTTAATCCAATCCAATAGACGAGAAAGTTGCGCATTTCTTAACTCTAGATCCACCTGAAAAATGGTTGCGGTTGCCATTTGGGTGGCGTATTCAGTCGGATGCCCCTGGGCAACAAATTGAGCGGTCAGCACAGCAAGTGCTTGCTGACGAATAGCGTCAGACGTTTGATCTGGAAACATAGTTATGTCAACTCCGTAAAATTTACTCCCGGTTTCGTTGGCTAAGGAGGATTTGATAGGCAGCCATAAAGTCTGTGTTTGTAATCCGAATCGTGCTGGGATCAGTTTCACCCTGTGTCCGGTAGCGTCGAATTGCTTCCAACGCTGCCTGATTGCTCAAAAGTGCTAGATCTGCACCATTCCAGCCATCGGTTTGACCTGCCCATTCTGTCAGGTTGACCGCTTCCAGGGGACGATCTTGGTTATGGACTTGCAAGATTGAAAGACGACTACTGAGATCGGGCAGGTCGATTTTGATTTGTAAATCTAGCCGACCTGCTCTCATTAAGGCGGGATCAAGGGCATCTGGGCGATTGGTGGCTCCGACTAACAGCACGTTAGGACACGCTTGCAATCCATCCAGTTCAGTCAGCAGTTGACCTACGACGCGATCGCTTACACCTGAGTCGCCTTGAGAACTGCCCCGGATCGGAGCCAGGGTATCGATCTCATCTACAAAAACCACACAAGGTGCTGCCTGCCGCGCTTTTGTAAATAGCTCGCGGACGGCTTGCTCTGCCGCGCCAACCCACTTGCTGAGCAATTCAGGACCATTTACGGCAATGAAGTTGGCTCGTGCCTGGGATGCCACTGCTTTTGCCAATAATGTTTTTCCGGTTCCGGGCGGGCCCCAAAGCAAAATGCCGCGAGGGGCTTTGGCTCCAGTTTGTTGATAGAGTTCGGGATAGAGCAGGGCACCCTCGACCGATTCTTGCAAGGTCTGCTTGACGGTTTCTAAGCCACCAATCTGCTCCCAGGTAATATCGGGTGATTCCACCTCGACCGATCGCAAAACCGAGGGTTTCACTTCTTTAATTGCCTGAAGGAAATCTGCCTGGCTGATCGTCATGTTGTCTGGAATGGGAGCCGTTAACGACGGCACCTGACGACGCAAAGCCGTGTAGGCTGCTTTTTGGCAGACGGCTTTGAGATCAGCACCGACTAGACCCACGGCTAGGTCGGCGATCGCATCTAAATCAACCGCAGTCTCCAGGGGCATCTCACGAGTCAAGATGTTGAGAATCTCCACCCGACCGTCTCGATCGGGTACCCGAAACTGGACTTCTCGATCAAACCGTCCAGGACGACGCAGAGCCGGATCCAGGTGATCCGGGCGATTGGTTGCTGCTAACACTAAAACCCCTGTGGTTTTCGCAAATCCATCCATCAACCCCAAAAGCTGAGCCACCAATCGTTTTTCGACTTCCCCTTCAACCTTAGAGCGATCGGGCGCAAGACTATCAATTTCATCGATAAATATTAAACAGGGTGCAGATTTTGCTGCTTTCTCAAATACACCTCGCAAACGCCCTTCCGCTTCGCCATAATATTTGCCCATGACTTCAGGTCCAATAATGGCGATGTAATTTACGCCCAACTCTTCAGCCAAGGCGCGTGCCGTCAATGTTTTACCCGTTCCTGGGGGACCTACCAGCAACACCCCACGGGTGGGTTCTAACCCGAATTTTTTCAGTAAGTCTGGGCGTTTGAGGGGAATTTCGACCAGCTCTCGCAATTCTTTTAAGATTTCTGATAATCCCCCGACATCCTTTAAAGATGCACCGTCACTCGCATCGGTTGGGGGAGGTGTAACGAGTACCTCTTCTCCAGCGGTAGGTGTGGGACTGGTTGATCCGGAGGCGGAGGTAGTAGGATTGGTGCGGATACGACTTGTGCCGATGCCACCGGGAATATTGCCTTGCCGGGGGATGCCACTTAAGGGACGAGAGCTGATCTGAACGTCTGCCTTTAACTCTCCCTTCTCTGCCTTTTCTTCCAGGGCTTTAGCTAGTTCTAAAAGCTGTTCGAATCCCTTAAATATGTCGCTCATAGATAGTTCCGCTGGTTATCTCAGTTAATAGTTAGCCCAGTTTGTGGGCATTCTAATCACAGCCCTAAGCTTTATGTAATACCTCTTCATGCTGCGCTGACCAGATCAGTGCCAACTGTATGAAAATTCTAGATGACATGAAAACGATCGACTGGCAATCTCCGGATGGAATGGTTTCTCTCCCGTCTAGTGATTTAAACAGTTGCATGGTGACTATGGAGCGGTACGACAACCTTCAACTGGCGATGTTTAGTGGCAAAGGTGGTGTTGGTAAAACCACGCTTTCTTGCGGATTTGCTCGTCGCTGGGCAAAGCAATTTCCAGATCAAAACGTTTTGTTACTTTCTACTGATCCAGCACATTCTCTAGGCGATGTGTTGCACATGCCGGTCGAAGACCAGCCTCATGCCGTTGCCGATTTACCCAATTTGCAGGTGAGGGCACTAGATGCTCAAACCTTATTACAAGACTTTAAAGCCCGCTATGGCAAAGTATTAGAACTGTTGGTAGAACGGGGAAGTTTTGTTGAAGGCGAAGACCTCAGTCCGGTTTGGGATTTGAGTTGGCCGGGGCTAGACGAACTCATGGGCATTTTAGAAATTCAGCGGTTGCTGCGCGAGCAGGTGGTTGATCGGGTGGTCGTCGATATGGCTCCGAGTGGACACACCCTCAATTTATTTGGGCTGATGGATTTTTTGGATGGATTTTTGGCAGCGCTCGATCTATTCCAGGAAAAACATCGGGTGATCAGCAAAACATTTACGGGTCGTTATACCCCCGATGATGCCGATCAATTTTTGCTCGATATGAAGTTGGATCTGGCATCGGGTCGTCAGCTCTTACAAGATCTTGAAAGAACAGCGTGTTTGGTTGTGGCGATCGCCGAACCGATGAGCTGGTTGGAAACGCGACGATTTTTAATAGCGTTAGGCGAGTTGCAGATTCCGGTGGGTGGAATTTTTGTCAACCAACTTTTGAATGCGGTTCGCGGGGATCACATCTGGGAGCAGCTTCTAGAACAACAGGAGATGATCAGTAAATTCTTATCACTGATGCCGGATCAGCCTGTATTTGCCATTCCCCAATCTGATAAAGAACCCGTTGGCGCGATCGCATTAGATCGATTATTTGACCAGATCAACCCGGCGCAGTGTCGCGAGCTGAGTCCTGCTGATGGGACTGCCAATACCGTCATGCCGGAGAAAATTCCACCGGGATTTCATGATTTTCTGGTGGCAGGACGGCATTTAATTATTGTGGGGGGCAAAGGTGGGGTTGGCAAAACAACGGTGGCAGCTGCGATCGCCTGGGGCATTGCCCAAGAGCATCCTCAGAAAAATATTCGGGTGATCTCGATTGATCCTGCCCATTCCCTTGGCGATGCCTTTGGTACGCCATTAGACCATAATCCTACAGCCCTGACTGAAAATCTCAGTGCCCAGGAGATCAATGCCGAACGTGTGCTCGATCAATTTCGAGAAGACTATCTCTGGGAATTGGCAGAAATGATGAGCGGCAAGACCGATGCTGACGACAATCTCAGCATTGCTTATGGGCCGGTGGCCTGGCGGCAGATTGTGGCTCAAGCGCTACCGGGCATCGATGAGATGCTGTCGCTGATCACCGTCATGGAGCTACTGGAAACGAAAGAACAAGATCTGATTATTTTGGACACAGCACCCACCGGGCATCTCTTGCGATTTCTAGAAATGCCGACAGCCATGGGAGATTGGTTAGCCTGGATCTTTAAACTGTGGATCAAATACCAGGATGTGGTGGGGCGCACCGAATTTATGGGACGGCTCCGCACATTGCGGCAGCGAGTGATGCAGGCGCAAAAGAAACTGAAAGATGCCACCTATACAGAATTTATTGGTGTGCTACAGGCGCAATCTGCCATTATCAGCGAAGCCGAAAGGCTAACTCAATCGCTAGAAACGATGGGTGTCAGTCAGACTTATATTGTTCACAATCGCTATCAGGCAGGGCAAGACCTTCCCGAAAATACCTTCAATCAGCAAACTATTGTACGATTACCTCAGTTACCTCGCGGCATCGCGGCTAAAAAACAATTGGCGATCGCCGCCGATCTTTTGTTTTAAGACTTTAGAATGGAAGATCGACAGTTAAATGAATTCAAGATTTAGGTGAATGGGGTTGAAACCGATAGGCAAGCAATACGCATCGTCTACGAAGCAATTCAATTTGATCCGTCAAGACTGCTGCGTCAGCTCAAAGATTTTGGCAAGATGGGGGCAGTGACACCCTTCGGATCGCAGATCGAGTAACGTGTAATTCGGACGTTTATTTTGGTCGGCGCGGCGTCGCCGCGCCGACCCAAACAAATCTTCTGTTCTATAAAATCCCCGATCCTCAGATAAATACAAGCCGTTGTTCTAACCCTAATCCCACGTCCTGACTGAACTGACTTTATAAAACTGGGCACGCCTAAACCGTTGCTCTAACCTGATCCCTCATCCCCATCCCTAAAATGCCTCTCCCTATCGTTGCCATTATCGGTCGCCCCAATGTGGGCAAATCTACCCTGGTCAATCGTCTATCTGAACTGCAAGATGCCATTGTTCATGATGAACCAGGTGTCACTCGCGATCGCACCTATAAAACTGCGTTTTGGCGAGATCGCGAATTTTTGGTTGTGGATACGGGTGGGTTGGTGTTTGATGACGACACTGAGTTTTTACCGTTAATTCGGGAGCAGGCATTGGCGGCGTTAGCTGAAGCCAGTGCAGCATTGCTGGTTGTCGATGGGCAATTGGGTTTAACTGCATCTGATGAGGCGATCGCTACCTGGCTGAGACATCAATCTGTTCCTGTCCTCGTCGCTGTCAACAAATGCGAATCGCTGGAGCAAGGCTTAGTGCAAGCCGCAGAATTTTGGAGTTTGGGGCTAGGCGAACCTTTTCCCGTTTCTGGGATTCACGGTAACGGCACTGGCGATTTGCTGGATGCATTGGTTGCCCATCTACCGCCGACAGATATGCTCGAAGAGGTCGAGGAAATCAAAGTCGCGATTGTGGGTAGACCCAACGTAGGCAAATCCAGTCTGCTGAACTCATTTGTCGGCGAAAAAAGAGCGATCGTCAGTCCGATTTCAGGTACCACGCGAGATGCGATCGATATGGTGGTTGAGCGTCAGGGGCAGCGCTATCGCTTGATTGATACCGCAGGCATTCGTAAGAAAAAGCAGGTCGAATACGGTCCCGAATTCTTTGGGATCAATCGGGCATTTAAGGCAATTCGTCGCTCTGACGTCGTGTTGCTTGTAATTGATGCTTTGGATGGGGTGACGGAACAAGATCAAAAATTGGCAGGGCGCATTACCGACGAAGGTCGGGCTTGTGTCGTGGTGGTGAATAAGTGGGACACGATCGAAAAAGATTCACACACCATTTATGACTATGACAAAGAGATCCGCGAACGGCTGCATTTTACGGAATGGGCAGAGACAATTTTTACCAGTGCGTTGACGGGGCAACGGGTCGAAAAAATTCTGGATCTGGTGAATACGGCGGCTGAACAACACAAACGCCGCGTGACAACGGCAGTGATCAACGAAGTGCTGGAGGAAGCCTTGAATTGGCACACGCCCCCGACAACCCGTCAAGGTAAGCAAGGCAAGATTTACTATGGCACTCAGGTTGCCAGCCAACCGCCCACAATTGTCTTGTTTGTCAATGATCCCCAGCTGTTTAACGATAACTATCGTCGTTATATTGAACGCCAATTCCGGCAGGGGTTAGGGTTTACCGGAACTCCGTTGCGATTGCTGTGGCGCGGGAAGAAACTCCGGGAAATGGAACGCGGCAGCGCCAATCGGGCAACTCGCGTCTAGTGAAGTATGGATTTATTGCGATCGCTCCCCATTGGGCTGTATTTAGAACAACCTGTAACCTGGCTACATCGGCTTGATCCCAGAGTCAAACTTGCCTGGTTACTGACATTTCTATTAACACCGATTTCTGCAAACCCTTACTGGCGTTTGTCGATTGTCGGTTGGTTGCTCTTACTGACCCTAACTGCCATGATCCCCTTCCGGATTTGGCGGCGGCAGATGGGATTGGTGATGATTTTTAGCTTATTAATTTTTGTCATCACTATGCTTGCTCCTGATGGCTTGGAAGTCAGCTATCAGTCTCGCCTGCCAGCTAATGAACTGGCGCTGGTTGAAACAACGGCTCCCTCCCCCACTCCGAACCCCGACACAGTATCTAGTACCACCACCGACCCGCTCACGGCATGGGATCAACCGGAAAATTTACCGCAACCCACAGATTATCAATACATTTTGTTCCATCGCGGGATCGTCACCATCACACGGCGATCGCTAGAACTGGCGGTGCGGGTTGGCACGCTCATGTTTACGCTGATCTACAGCACGAACTTGTATCTACTTACGACTGCGCCCGAAGAAATTACAGCAGGGTTGGATGATCTGATGCAGCCGCTGCGCCGTTTTAGGGTACCTGTGACTGAAATTGTCTTGACGCTGACGTTATCTCTGCGCTTCATTCCCTTGGTTTTAGAAGAAGTGCAAAATTTAGTTCGCTCTATTCGTACCAGGGCAATTAATTGGAAAAAACTGGGGTTTCGAGGTAGTTCTCAGGTCTGGTTGATGGTGGCAGAACGATTGATTGATAACTTGCTGTTGCGGGCAGGACAAATTGCCAGTGCGATGCAAGTGAGAGGCTTTACCAGTGCTAATCAGCATCAAGTCCAGTGGCATCAACTTCAATTAAGACGTGTAGATTGGGTGATCTTGGCGGGTGTTCTCTTGTTTTGGGGGGTGCGTTTTGGCATCGGGGGGATGTAAATCGGTGATAAATTTACCGAATTTTATAGAGATTGCTGAAATAAACATCAAAATTTTGTAGCGCTAAGGCACACTTTTAACATAGAGTATTGGAAATATCGTCTCAGACTGAATTATTAAGATCCTTGCCCCGCGATTAATCGTTGTTAGCCCCCCAAATTGAGGATGTTTCAATTCTCTTAGGTGATTAATTGAGCCAGCAAGATTGACCCAGTAGACCTGTACTTTTGCATCTGCTGGGAATTTAATGTTTTTGTAAACAGTCTGTAGAAAAGAGCTGTAGAAAAGAGCGATCGCCATCATTCTCAGTAGATTTCAGACGGTTTAAACCGTCGTTCTGAACCATAACGTCACGATATACAAGGGTGGTTGAGACAGTATCCAGTTCAATCTCAGAAAACGGGGATCACATGAATTGTCTTATCTCTAGAGTCTTACCCAGATCTTTTAGGAAGTCGTTGCTCCAATCCCCTGATGGTTGACTGCATCCCTTCTTTACTTAGTTGCTGTGCTGTGTCTTAAAACCACCTATTTTTAATCTTACGAACTATGTCATCTCAGAGAGCTATCTTCTCAAGCAAAACCTCGCCTCAAATTTCTTCGCCGCCGTCCAAATCAATGACCAATGAAATCTATCTCAACCATCCGACATTTGGGCTGCTCTATAGAGTCTGCATGGTTGAAGATACTCAAGAACTGTTTGCCACTCTCTATGCTCAGCGGCTTTTCTTCTTGGTGACAACCAGCCCCAGTGGTGTGCAATTTGATCCCATGGGTCGGTCAGATGCGCGGTTATTGGTTGAAACTCGCCTGCGCTATCTCCGCCGCCTCGGGCAAATGAAAGATTTTGACTTGCTCCAAGCTGTTTATAAACAAACCTTCCATCAATAAAGGTGCAACGCAATTGAGTCATTGCGGGTGAAGTGTTGAAACGCGCCGCGTTTCAACACTTCACTATTTTGTTTGGGAGTGTATAACGCTATATAGCGGTGGTGTGCAAGTTCGTTCAGTACCAAAAACGGTGTGGTGTGGCGCTCCGCACCCCACCACACCGTATCGAATCAACCTGCACAGCGTTATAGACTATTAAAGTTTGGTAAGCACTACCTGTAGGCTTGCAAAATTCTGCTACCCTGCAAAGATACGTTGTCTCCAAAAAAGGAGCACTATATTTAGGACTCCATTCTCTGAGGATCACAGATCCTCAGGTCATGTTAGGTTTGCTGGAATGAAGACTTCTGATCCGACCAATTGTGCGATCGCCGAGCGACTCGCTCAGATCCGACAGACGCTACCTGAGACTGTGCGGTTGATTGCCGTGAGTAAGCAGGTATCTACAGCAGCCATAAAAGTTGCCTATGAAGCAGGGGTGCGAGATTTTGGAGAAAGTCGGATTCAAGAAGCCATTCCCAAGCAAGATGAACTGGCAGATTTAAAAGATATAACCTGGCACTTTATTGGGCATTTGCAAAGCAATAAGGTGGCTAAGGTCGTAGAACGGTTTCAATGGATTCATTCCGTAGACAGTCTGAAGTTAGCCCAAAAGCTTAATCAGGTTGCTACAGAACATTCCATAAATCCCAATCTTTGTCTGCAAGTCAAAATCGTGCCCGATCCCGGTAAATATGGTTGGACGGTTCCAGAGTTATTATTAGATTTACCCACGCTGGATCAACTGCGTCATCTCAATATTGCCGGGTTGATGGTAATTCCACCTTACGGTTTAACCGAGTCAGAAACGCTTTCTATTTTTACCCAGGCGCGTGAGTTGGCAGACAAAATTCGTCATGAATTTTGTCATGAACACGGGGCACTCAACATCATTCATCTGTCGATGGGGATGTCAGAGGACTACCCGCTGGCAATTCAAGCTGGATCGACCATGATTCGCCTCGGTCGAGTTTTGTTTGGCGATCGCGAATAATTCCATGATTATCTATGGGGTTTGACCGTGTTTCACAGGGGTTGCTCTACCCACTCTTAATTCAGCTCATCTTATGGCACGAGATAGGAGTCCCACCGAGGGCGATGATCTAAATAGGTTGGTTATTGTTTGAAGTGCTTGTACCGCGATCGCTGCGAGCAATAACCGATAGATTGAAAACACAACCAAAACTGGCTCGATGCCTGCTAGGGTTTGCCATAGCAGATGCGAGTTATCCTGTTTGGCTTGGGTAGGCGGAGTTCTTATGGGTGAATTCACTACGCCAGAATGCATCTACTTGGTTGGGGAACAAGGGTATGGGACAGTGCCTTGATCCACAGATTTTTCTCTCGACCTATGCATGTGTTAAATAAGACAGTTATAGTGGGACAAATTTATTGTTCTAGACTGACTTTAGCCCCTCTGAATTTGGCTGAATCCAGCAAAATAAATGCAATTGATTCAGCGTAAAATTTCTAATTGGAACCGATTCAAACCGAGCTTCTCAGCGGTTGAGGGAGTTGATCAGAGTAGGTCAGTCAGGCAGTTCTTAATAAATTCCTAATTCACCTGACGTGAGGTAGCGAAAATAAAAAATTGAGGTATACTGTGGACTCACAACCTGATAAGTTTAAGCAGGATGTTTGTAGGGAAGTGGGTAGGATGAATATGTTATCCCTATCGTTGCTTTGACCTATAGATCCATCCGATATGCCTCAAAAGTCTTGAACGTTGCTTATTTTTGTGTTTCCCATTGTGTGTTTAAAGGTACTTTTTCAAAGTAACTTGCATAAACTCTAGTCGTGATGGAGCGTGAACAGTGAATAATATTTTCACCAAACTGAGAGATTTCGTTGGATTGAACGATCCAGTGGAATATGAATATGAGTATGACGAGATGGACGGACAAGAGTATCAAAATCTTTATCAAGAAGAAAATACCCAACCTGTTCAAGACGAGGAACCTCGTCGTCGTCGCCTGCGGGAACGCTCAACCCTATCTACAGAAACAGGAACAACCACAATGAACAACGTAATTGGTATGCCCGGTGCTACAAATGGCATCTCTGAGGTGGTGGTCATGGAACCCCGCACGTTTGAAGAGATGCCCCAAGCTATTCGTGCATTGAGAGAGCGTAAGTCTGTTGTCTTAAATCTGACCATCATGGATCCAGACCAGGCACAACGGGCAGTAGATTTTGTGGCGGGTGGTACTTACGCGATCGACGGTCATCAAGAGCGGATCGGCGAAAGTATTTTCCTGTTTACACCCAGCTGTGTACAAGTGAGCACTCAAATGGGTGTAGGGAATGAAGTTCCTACGATGCAAGCTCCGCCTGCAAGACCGGCTCGGACTGCACCTACTCCATCGTGGGATGATCAAGCCAGAATGGCTTGATGTGAAGACTCATCCAAACCCTCAGCAGATGTTAGCCAACGTCGCTGTAGGGGAACGTTAGCGTTCCTCTACAGCGACGTTGCATAATCAGGGTCTAATATTTTGTCAACACCTAAATGTGGGTTGACAAAATATTAGACCTCCGAGGTTTTCAAAACCTCGGAGGTCTAAGGCGATTTCTAGAAAAGATCATCCCCGCCAATCTTAGGGGCGAAGCATTCGGACAATGATTTTCACCATTTACTAAAGACTATCTAACGAATGCTTCGCCCTTACAGGGGTGACATCTTTTTCAGAAATTTCCTAAGGGAGGGTAATCAAAGATCGGTGACCCCGAAATTTGATGATGACAAAGTATTAGACATAAATCCCAGTTTGGTTGGGGTGCGACTTTGTCGCACCCCAACCAAACTGGGATTTTATTAAACAGCAGATCCCACAAGGATGGTTTTATAGCAATTCTCAATGGCATGAAGTAAAAGTTTTGATGTGAGAGCCGCGCTCCGCGCGGCTCTCACATCAAAACCGCAATGTATCCAGGCACGAAGCGCGATATCTAGCAAAGAGTGGAGGCGATCGTTTAAGTGGCAATTAAGCTCGGCATTATTGGGGGTGGGGTGATGGGTGAGGCACTGTTATCTCGCCTAATCATGAAGCAGATGTTTGCCGCTGATCAGGTGTGGGTGAGTGAACCCCAACCTCAGCGACGTGATAGTTTGGCACAGCAGTATGGTGTTCATGTCACAACAGATAATCAGGCTCTTGTGTCTGCGGCTGAAATTTTGTTGTTAGCCATCAAGCCGCAAGTATTTGATGCCGTCGTCAGTCTGTTAGATAAACCCAATACCCAACAGGTTGTCGTATCTATTCTGGCAGGTGTGCCACTAAGTAAGTTGGAGGCTGCCTTTCCAGGACAACCCGTTGTCCGAGCTATGCCCAATACTCCCGCTACAGTGGGTGCCGGAATGACGGCGATCGCCCCTGGTCAACATGCTCAGCCTCATCATTTAGCTGTAGTGCAAACTCTCTTCGAAGCTGTGGGTGAAGTGGTGCAGGTGCCTGAAAGTATGATGGATGCGGTTACGGGCTTGTCTGGTTCGGGCCCAGGATATGTCGCCGTGTTGATCGAAGCCTTAATCGACGGGGGCGTTGCGGTGGGGTTACCCCGTGCGATCGCCACTCAGTTAGCGATACAAACCGTACGCGGAACGGCTGAATTGTTGCAAACGTCGGAGCTACACCCGGCAGAACTGAAAGATCGGGTCACTAGCCCTGGGGGCACCACCATTGCCGGAATTTCTCAGTTAGAAAAAGCAGGTTTCCGCTCAGCCTTAATTGAAGCGGTGCGATCGGCGTATGTGCGCTCCCAGGAATTGGGGCATTAGCAGTGGTCTGAATCGTCAGGTATTGCTTAATGGCGGCATGAATTTGACCGGGAAACCAAAGGTTTCCCGGTCAAATTCATACCCAAAATCAGTAACGCCAATTCTCGAACTATCCGGCTAAACGTTGCATTTAGTTGAGTAATATCTTGAATTCAGAGTGTGATCCGCTATATTAAAGGCGATGAGAGATTAATTCATAGTGTCTTGACGCTGAGGCGATCGCTCTCTTCTCACCATTTGAGGAGGATAGATATGGATATTTCTCAACTAGTTGTACAGATTGTTGTGGCTGTTATTTGCGCCGGTATCGCCAACATCATTGTGCCTCGCAAAATTCCGGGTCGGCTAGCAGGGCTGATTTTAATTGGCTTAGCGGGTGTTTGGGTGGGGCAATGGGGGTTTTCTTTACTGCGACAAGAGTTTGGGATTAGCTTTCCCTGGCTCTATTGGCAAATTCAAGGCGTTTTGATTATTCCAGCGATTATTGGCTCTGCCATTGTCCTCTACCTCGTCACGTTGTTTCTTAAATGGGGGCACTACGACAGCTAAAGTGGAGGTATGAATCACATAGACTCTCTCCTTACCTTAGCAACGTGGTTGTCAGGGGAATTTGATAACCGCGCTCAGGCAATAGAACAACCCGTTTGGTTTGTTCATTTACAGCTATGGCATCGCCCGCTGCCCCATCGTCTCGACGGTCAGCTTGCCATCTTTGCCGAACAAGCCAATGTCTTGCAGATTAATCAACCCTATCGGCAACGGGTTCTGATACTAGAAGCGACGTCTTCTGAGCAGTTGCGGGTGCGATATCTTGCCTTTAAGCAACCTAGCCAATTTCGCGGCGCGGGAGCAGAGCCCGGTCGCTTAAACGGTGTCAGCATGGCAGATTTTGATCCATTACCGGGTTGTGAACTCATCGTCACACAACAGGAGGGTAAATTTGTTGCTCGACCGGAACCGGATGCTAAATGCTTTTTTCAGTACGATGGTAAGACGCGGCAGGTCGTTTTAGGATTTGATGTTAGCGATCGCCAATTTTTTAGCTACGACCGAGGGGTTGACCCCGATACCGGGCAATCATTATGGGGAGCCATGATGGGGGCGTATGAATTTGAAAAGCGTGCCAGTTTTGAGGTGAGTTGTTAGCGATCGCAATTCTCAATCGCGTGATGTACAAGGTAATGTGTGAGAGCCGCGCCCCGCGCGGCTCTCACACATTACCCGTCATCTATTCAGGCGCGCAGCGCCTCACAACACCGTTTTTGGACTGAACGAACTTGTACATTGCTATAAATCATGGCGTTACTGATTAGAAGTATGGATTTGCTGGGGAAACCGCAGGTTTCCCCAGCAAATCCATACCCGGATGCTGCATTGCCGAAGGAATAGCGTTACTCGTCTTGATCCAGATTATGGCGTAGGGATTGCTCTTGTTGTCGAACTGCCGCCAGGAGTTCAGCATTCTGCAAAATTACCCCAGCTTGATTGTTAAAGATTTGCATGTATTTGATGTCATTTTGGTCGAAGCTGGTCTGAAAGCAGAGGGGCAGGTCTTGCCCATAGACGGCATGGGTATCGTCCCAATATTCGCCGGGTAAGCGCTTGTTGACCAGTTGGGTGACGCCGATGAGTTCGCCATCGGGGTTAAAGACGGGCATACAGAGGAGGCTGCATGTGCGATAGCCGCTTTGTTGGTCGGTTTTGCGGGCAGTGCCAGAGTCGGGATGGTCGTAAAGGTCAAATGGAATATTGATGATCTCTCCGGTTGCGGCAACGGTTCCGGCGAAGCCTTCGCCAATGTTGACGCGCAGTTCTCGAACAGAGCCATCGTCAAACACAATTTTTGTCCAGAGTTGGTTGTGAATGCGATCGCGCAACCAGAGTGTACTGCGATCGGCATTCATCAAATCTTTGGCAGCATCCATCACCCGCATCAAAATTTCGTGGGGTTCCAAACTGCTCTGGCTGACTGAACGGGTTGCTGCCATCAATGCAGCCGCAACCCGCTGCCCTCGTGCGGTTTTGTGATACGAGCAAAAACTTTCCAAAATCATGCGAATCAGGGGTTCGCTTACCGAAAATTGGCGTTCATCACTCTCGCTAAATCCCTGGGGATCAATCTGTTCTGCCAATGTCATGGAGTCATTGGTGACAGGCTTGAGTTTATTCAACAGTTGGACGACGGCAATTAATTCGCCCCGATCATTCAACAGCGGCATCGCCAGCATGGTGTAAGTGCGGTATTGGTTCCGCCGATCTTGTTCTTTTGCCGTAACAGATCGAGGATCATCATAAAAATCGTAAGGAATGTTAATCGTCTGTTTGCTGTGGGCGACTTTGCCGACGATGCCTTGGCTGGCAGGAATACGAATTTCTAAGGAGCGATCGCTGCCTTCTGATTCTGCGACAATTGACCAAAATTCCTGGCGTTCTTCATCCAACAGAAAAATCGTGGTGCGATCGGCACGCAAAGACTTGCCAATTTTCAGCGTAATCGATCGCAGCGTCGTGTCCAAAATATCATCAAATCCCTGGTTATCCATCACTTGATTCAACAGGGATAGGGTCTGAAACACGACACTTTGGGGTTGGCTTTCTGCCTGTTGTTTAACGGCTGCAAACTGCCGCGCATTGTGGAGTGCAACCCCCACCTGGGCGTTAAAAATTTGCATATAATTTTGGCTGCTGGCATCAAAGCTGGCTTGAAAGCAATCTGGAGCCTGGGGCCAGTCTATCGGGTCATATTCAGGAAATTCACCCTGGCGACGTTTGTTAACCAGTTGGGTGACCCCCAACAAGTCGCCATCGGGACTCCAGACGGGCATACAGAGCAGGCTACAGGTGCGATATCCGGTTTTTTGGTCGGTCAGTTTTGCGGTTTCAGAATCGGGATGTTCGTAGAGGTCAAAGGGAATATTGAGTGGGTTGGGGTTGGCAGCAACGATTCCGGCAAAGCCTTTGCCGACGGGAATACGAATTTCTCGAACCGACCCATTTTCAAACAGAATTTTTGTCCAGAGTTCCTGGTTCTCCTGATCCAATAACCACAGGGTTGTGCGATCGGCATTCATCAGCTTTTTAGCTGCTTCCATCACCCGTCCAATAATTTCGTCTGAATCCAGACTGCTTTGTGAGACTGAACGGGTGGCTTCGGTCAGCGCTTCTGAGGCTTGTAGTCGCTGGGTCAACTTATAACAATCCTGGCAACGCGCCAGCACCCGCAAAATGGCAGACGAATATTCTTCCAGTTGCCGCTGATCGGATTCTGTAAACCCTTGAGGATTAATCCGTTCTGCCAGCGACGCCGCAGGATTGTTGGAGCGATAGAGTTTATTGACCAGTTGAATCACAGCTACCAAATTTTGAGACTCGCTGCCAATGGGAAAGACCACTTCGTTGTAGATGCGATAGCCGTGTTGCAGAGATTGGGTCTGGGGGTCATCGGTGCCAACCCGGTCATCACAATACGTGAAGGGGACGTTCACCATTTTTCTGAAACTGGTCACGCGACCTTCGGTGCCTTTGTTGGCAATCACTTGAATTTCAGGGTCGCTGCTGGATTCTTTGTGAGCAATGATCGACCAGATATCATTTTTTTCTTCGTCAACAAAGAAAATAGTGGTGCGATCGCAACTGAGCAGTTCTCCCAAACGCAAAGTAATGGAACCCAGGATCTGATAGAGAATTTCAGCAAAATCCTTACCTTCCATGACATTCAGCATCGATAGCAGCTTTTGTTCTTGCAGGGCTACGGTTTGCATGAAATCGGCTTTCAGGTCGGTCAGTGCTTTTTGTAACCAGGTGGGATTAAACACGGCTGCATAAATGCGATTGGCAACCGTGAGTCTTTCGCGATGTTTGATCACCAAGCCCGTCAGCCGCAACTCCATTTGTTCGGGCGTATCCAGGATGGTATCAACTGCGCCTTGTTTTAAGACTTGTTGATAGAGATCGAGCAACCCCCGGCTTCGTTGCCCAATCCGCAGCAGGCGATCGCGAATGGTTTTTAAATGCGGCGGTTCGTCAGTGGCTTGCCAATTGTCGATCAACTGCGATCGCACCAGATTTTCGACCCAGGCGATTTCTTGATTCGCAGGAATATCGTCTGTAGCTGTGGCAATCAGTTTGCAAATTTTTTGGGTGAGAAACGGCTGTCCTCCTGTCCAGTCGAGCACCGCTTCTAGCACCGCATGGGGATGTTTGACCTTGTGTTCCAAGCCTTTTGCCAGAGGTTCCACTTCAGAGAGTTGAAACCCTTGCAACTCAATCGCTCGACCGACATTAAACGGCGTACAACTTTTGTTTTGAATTAAATCTGAAGGCGTTGCTACACCCAGTAGCGCAAAGGTGAGGCGATCGTATTCGTGACAGGCGCGGATCAGGGCAAAAAAGTCGTCGGTGCGAAAGTTGAGGCTCAGCATACTGTCAATTTCATCAATGAAAATGACGATCCGACACGATACCAGCTCCAGCAACACCTCTTCAATAAATTCGCTCATCCGTTGCACCGGCGGCAAAAATTCGCGATCGCGCAACCAGTCTCTCAGATCAATAGGCAACTTAAAACTTTTGACCAATCGCCGCATTAACCCGGCATACCATTGATCGGCAGTAATTTCTTGACTGCCAATTTTAGTTAAGTCGATCGCCACACCTTCAATGCCCTCGCTCTGCAAGCGGTAGAGAGTGCGCACGCGCAGACTGGTTTTGCCCATTTGACGCGGATCGAGGACATAGCAAAACTCTCCTGCCTTTAACCCAGCATAGAGTTCTTGATCGGCTTTACGAACGACGTAACTGGGTGCATCAAGGGGTAGATGTCCGCCGACTTTATAGGTATAGGCTGAGGGTTGCTCATCATTCATGGGGAAGCATCACTCGAAAAAGATGAAATCGTTAACCGCTCGCTGAAATAGTGCTGATATAGCTTAAATCGGGGCACTACTTCATTGCCCTGAAATGCCACCAAGCCCAAGCTGTGAAGCTTAAACGCCAATAATGACTCCAGTTCGATCGGGCGATCGCTGTCTAAAACTTGCCGAAACGCATTGGCTAATTCAGGATGTTGGCGCAAATTCCACAAATGACGACGCAGGTGATCGCCATAGATGCCCGCTTCTGTCGGTGCCGACTCGACCCAGTGTTCCAGAGTCAAATGTTGCTGGCAAATATGGTACAGCGCTACTCGTACCAGATAAGGATGGCCGCCAATGATCTGCATCAGTTGCTCAACCTGGGGCGATCGCCAATTTAACCCGTGCCGCTGCGCCAGATCATCAATCTGCTCGTGACTTAATTCCGACAATTCAATCGGCAAGCCGACATTAAACGGCGACTGATTTACATCCAGCGGAATATAGACTTCAGTGGAATGAACCACAACCAGGCGCAATTTTTCCCACAGTCCGCTATCGCTGTCACCATAGCCCGCTTCTTCATACCAGGCGCGCAACAACCCAAAAAAGTCATCAGCAATTTTAGGATATTGAAACACCCGATCGACCTCATCCAGTCCCAACACCAATGGCGTATCGATGTCGGGCAAAATGCAGTCTTCAAAATAAGCGGTGCAATTATCTTTGCTGCCGTAGGTATCTGACCAATACTGATCGACCGATTGGG
This sequence comes from Calyptranema fuscum S582, assembly GCF_055793305.1. Lineage (NCBI taxonomy): Bacteria > Bacillati > Cyanobacteriota > Cyanophyceae > Oculatellales > Oculatellaceae > Calyptranema > Calyptranema fuscum. Next base: position 158,874 of record NZ_JBSLYH010000009.1, on the reverse strand, counting down.
CGACATGCAAACGGCGGGCGATGCGGCTACAAAACCATTGCAACAAATCGTTGAGGCTGCCAAATACGGACTTATCCGCATGTTGAAAACTCAGAGGAACGGTGCGATATCCCCGTTCTCGTGCCTGGTTCAAAATCCGCGACATCAGCGATGTTTTACCCATCTGCCGGGGTGCTTTGATGCGGATCAAGGTTCCCGGTTGTAAGATTTCCCGATAACACTGGGCCTCGTAAGGCACGCGCTCAATGTAGAACTTGGAATCTAAGCGAACTTGCCCTTGGGGTAATTCCGGGTCAGCTACGGGTGAGGGTGAGGGTGGGGTGGAGGGGTGGGGTGGGGATGGGGTGATGGGGTGGAGGGGTGATGGGGTGGAGGGATGGAGGGGTAAAGGGGTGGAGGGGTGGAGGGGTGAAGGTGTTGTGTGGTTGTGTTCCGCTATTAATCAACGTTAGTAAGCTGAGGGCGATCGCCTCGGTATCTGCGTCAGATGCCCACTCCAGAGAATGGGTATTGTGCAGGTAGTTTTCTAGATCGTAGTTAATGCAGGTGTCTGGGGGACAATTCACCCGAATTGGTACCACTACAGGCTTGTGAACTTCACGGCTATTGCGCAGTTCGGTTGCGCGTCTTAGTTCCTCAATTACCATCTCGCTGACGGTTGCCTGGGGGGATAGCAGCAGCACAAAATAGTCGCACACTGCCAATTTTTGATCGATCTGGTGCAGCCAGTCTTTACTGGTGGCAGGGCAACCTGCGATCGCCGGTCCGGAATGGATCATCAATGCTTCATGCCCAACATTGGCGATCGCCTCTGCCAGTGCTGTTGCCAATCGACAATCAGGTTCCTGGCTGCGATAGCTAATAAAGATCTTTTGCCCTTTCCTAAATATTGGATTAGGCGTTAGACCATTAGCATCGGGATTAAAAGATACAGAGTTAGAGTCGAGTTGTGCTTCTTCAAAAGCTCGCTCTAAAACACCCCGAAACTGTTTTTTAGTGACCTTTTCACCAAGGGCAATCGAAAGTTTTTGCCATAGCTTATAGCCGACAGACTTTTCTACATATTCGGGATTACTAGGATAAATTTCTTCGTAGGTTTGTCCGTGCCATGATCCAATAAAAACATCGCGTTCCAGATCGCTTAATCGTTTACCAACGCGTGTATAAACCAGATCATCGAGAAACTCTAAAGCATCCTTAATTTCCATCGAAGTTATGGAATAGCATAAATCTAAAACACTGCTGAATTTAACAAGAGTGAATGCCATTCTTTCATCGATGCACCCAGAGTATTCACTCTGATCTCAATCTTAAGATAGATAGTTTTTTTACCTTTGATCGAGATCACAAAAAAAATATGAGACTCATCATTTTGCTGAGTTCATAGGCTGCAAATGCTTGTTATCCGCTGATCATGACTCCATCTCCACTTCAGTAAAATCTCGGTCGAGTTCTGTAAGGGGCACACAAAAAAGTCAAATAGGATACAGGGAAATGACCGTACCGCCTGACCGTCATTTTTTAACGATGCCTTTAGCGGTAGATCCAGCGGCGTATTCACCAGTACGACCGGGTATCTTTAACGCGTCCAGGGATTTTAAGGATTGTAGGGATTGTTTAGGACTGTGCAGGGAACTGGTCTGTTGCAGTTGGTTTGCGGATTAATACCAAGAATTTTTGGGCACATTGGACGTCAGGAGGGGCTTGGCATTGCCAAGCCCGTACAGAGATCTGTAGTACTTTCAATTCAAATTGGTATAACCAGGGTAGATTGTCCCCAATGTTTGTAAACCTAAGCCTTTGTAAGTCGTCCTAAAAGAGTGACGATTTTTTGTGGCGCGGACGTTGCCCGCGCCGCAAAAAATCATGATAGGAATACTGCTGCCCTAAATTTTATTACTTTAAGAGATATCATTAATTGCTTGGTTTTAACACCCGAATTTGAAAAAAACATGGTCAATTACGGTCGAGTATCCCGAATTTATCTTGATGAGATTGAAGTAATAACTATTGACTCTAATCGTGCTGATATATTTGATATTTAGTGAGATTATATGAGGTTTTATGAGTTTAGTTTAGAATCCATCAAACCCAATTTTTAGATTGTTTTAGATCACAAAATTTGTTGACATAGGTAGCAAATTTAACTGATCTCGATCACATGAAATTTCTTCAAAATACATGAGATTTTTTGGTTCCCGTTTGATAAATTTTCGGTGAACCTGGTAATTAAGAAATTCGCATGCTTGGTTGAGATTAGTCGGAGGAGTCGCCATGTTTAACCCCACAGAATTGATGACTGCGAACTGCATTAAACAGCTTGAAAGTGGCTATCGCAGAACCTACAGCAGCTTTAAGTCAGACTACGCTGATTTGATCGGTTGGGTTGCTAGAACGGCTTTGGAGACGATCGCCCATAGTGATGCTCCCTATCACGATATTGAGCACACCATCCTCGTCACCCTAGTCGGGCAAGAAATTCTCCGGGGTAAGCAGCTTCAAGAAGGGAGCGTCTCGCCCCAGGATTGGCTTCATTTCATCGTTGCCTTACTGTGTCACGATATTGGCTACATCAAAGGTATTTGTAAAACCGACCGAGTGGCAGAACGGATTTACGCTACAGGGTTAGACAACGGACTGGTGCAGCTTGCCGCTGGCTCAACTGATGCCAGCCTGACTCCCTATCATGTCGATCGAGGGCAACGGTTTGTCGAAGAAAATTTTGCGGGTCAGCCTGCGATCGATGTAGACGTGGTCAAACGCAATATTGAATTGACTCGTTTTCCAGTGCCCAATGCGGCGCAATATCAAGAAACTGCGAGCTATTCTGGGCTGGCACGGGCAGCCGATCTGATCGGGCAACTCAGCGATCCCCGGTATTTACAAAAAATTCCGTCGCTTTTTTACGAATTTGAAGAAACAGGAGCCAACCGGGTGTTGGGGTATCGTCATCCAGATGACCTGCGGATCGGCTATCCTGCTTTTTTCAAAAAAGTGGTCTGTCCTTATGTTCAACCGGCACTCCATCACCTCAAAGCAACCCAGCAGGGCAGAGAGATCACGGCTAACCTTTATGCCAATGTGTTGGAAGTTGAAGAGGAGTTGCTAGGGTGTGTTGCGGCGGCGGCTTGAAAGCAAAAATTGGATTGGATCTGCCAGTATCGCCCTGTGTGAATCAGTAAGGTGAGGCGATCGCTCACAAAGGTAAATTCGACCTGACGAGGTTGCAACTCTGCCCAGGCTTGCTGAAAGCTCTGCCGCGTTAGATGGCGCGAGGCAACGGTTAGATGCGGGGAATACGAACGAGTTTTCGATTTTGGATCAGTAATTTGGAAGCGATGATCTAGTTCTGCTGCCAGTTCAGCCTGTAAGGTCAGCAATTCAGGAGTTTTTGCAACCTGGATATAGAGTACCCGTGGGGCAAAGGCACCAAAGCCTGAGAGGGTGATGGGAATGGGCGATCGCCTCTCTGCAAACTGGTTTAAATATTGCTCTACTGCTGCGATCTCAGCTAGCTCATAGACAAATGGAGGTTGCAGAGTGATGTGGGGTGGTGCGTTAGACGTGCGAGTGCGGTAGCGATCGCCCAATTCTGCAATCACTTGACTGGCGTAGTCTTGAATGTCTTGCGGTGGCAGGAGCGCCATTAAAAACCGGGGTTTTGCAGACTCGAAATGGGCTGGCATCATTCACCTCCGTCTCCTCATCCCCGTTTCAGGGCAGATGCGTTTATCTGCACCATACCGGGTAGTCTCATCCTTTCGGATGAAGTGCGATCGCAGACCGCTTCTGTATTCTGTGTTGCAGCAACTCGGTTTAGTGCCGAGGTGGCTCTACATTTCTGTCCGTTCCCATTTATCCTGCTATCAAGCAATGCCGTAGTTAAACAAATTGATCATCAATTTGCCAAGAGCATAACCAAGCCAGTATCCTGCTTAAGTATTCTTGCTTGATAATCTGTATGGCGGTTTGCAACTGCATAGAGTATAAGTTGTGTGTTGTGCCGGGTGTTTTACATCCTACACAATGTATACAGACTTCCATGAAGCGCAAAATGCGATCGCTCATAAATTCGAATTTCTGTAGAGTTCTGGGCTGACAAAATACGATATGCAAGTTTCTCGTTCTTTCATTGCTGTCGGCATCGGTGCCTTAATTGCATTCAGTCCTACGGAAGCGGCGCGTTCTCAAACCCTGTCTTCCGATGCATCTCCTTCTCCCAAAAAAGGTAGTGTGTCTGTTTTTGAATCTGTAAGCACTGACCAGCCGTCAAGCGACGCACCCGTTGATTTCACCCATCAACCCAAGCAACCCGATGAAGTTGCCCAGGAACCAACAGCGAATGATGTGCCTGATAGCGCCAGTGAAACAGTAGAGGCAGCCACACCGACAGCAAGCCAAAATGCTCAGGTGGCTGAACCAGATGCGGATGCAGAGGCAACCCCAGATCTACACTCTCAGTCTGATCAACCCGAAGCTGAGCCAGCTAACCCCTCTAGTGATTCTTTAGACGATGCTGTGCCTGAGCTTGACTCTGCACCCAGTCGTCCCGATTCAGAGCTTCCCCAAGACGGCATCCCACCCGACGAAACCCCTCTAGAAGGAACTCCGTCTGACGATACGCCTTCTTTAGAAACCCCGTCAGACGATACCCCAGCCGCAGACACAGCATCAGACGATATGCCTGAGCTGGAACCCGCCCCAGAATATCTCAATCCTGACCCCAACCCTTTGTTTTTTCCAACACAGCCACAAGAAGTGGAAATTCAAGGAACCCAGCCGATTACCCTGGTACAGGCGATCGAGTTGGCACGGCGCAACAACCGTGAACTGCAAGTCGCCGAATTAGAATTGGAACGCAGCCGTGCAGCCTTGCGAGAAGCCCGAGCTGCCTTGTTGCCAACCGTCGGTACCGGCGTAGATTTAACAGTTGTAGAAAATGATGAACAGCCTGCAAACTTCTTATCTCCAGGTGTTCAAGATCCCGCCAGCCTGAACTTATCCGGCTCGTTGCGGGTAAATTACGATATCTATACGTCCGGACGACGGCAAGCCATCATCCGTGCCAACGAATCTCAGGTTCATCTCAACGAACTTCAGGTTGAAAGCCTGGTCGAACAATTGGTGCTGGATGTAACTAACGATTATTACGATGTTCAGCAAGCCGATGAACAAGTTCGCATTTCCAGAGCCGCGTTAGACCAAGCCGATCAGAGTTTGAGAGATGCGGAAGCGCTGGAGCGGGCAGGCGTAGGGACTCGGTTTGATGTTCTCCAGGCGCAGGTCGATGTGGCAAATGCACAGCAGCAGCTGAGACAAGACCTTAGCTCTCAACAGATTGCCCGCCGACAGATGGCACAACGATTGAGTCTGTCTGAAATCTTTGATGTGTCAGCAGCAGACCCGGTGGCTCCGGCTCCGGCTTGGACAATCAGCCTGGAAGATAGCATTGTCATGGCATACCGTAATCGGGCTGAATTAGAAGGTCAACTCTTGCAACGCGATATTGCTGACCAACAACGCCGAGCTGCCCGCGCCGAACTGGGTCCCCAAGTTTCTTTGTTTGCCCAATACAGCGTCTCCAACGTCCTCAACCAAAATTTGCAAGATCAAACGGACTGGCGCGATCAGTATAGTTTTGGGGCGCAGGTGCAATGGACGTTATTTGATGGGGGCGCTTCTAGAGCCGCAGCACGCCAGCAAGAGATTAATGCCGCGATCGCTGAAACCCAATTTGCCGATGCACGCAACCAGGTTCGCTTTGCCGTTGAACAGTCTTATTACACGTTGCAAGCGAACTATGAAAATATTGATACGGCGAATCTTGCTTTAGAACAAGCAAGAGAATCACTGCGATTGGCACGTCTACGGTTTCAGGCGGGTGTCGGAACTCAGTCGGATGTATTGCGATCGCAAACTGAGTTAACCAGAGCCGAGACAAACCTGGTCAGTGCGATTTTGGGGTACAACCGTTCGCTTGTTTCGTTGCGGCGCGCCATTAGCAACTTCCCCGATGGCAACCTCACCGACCCACCGTAGGTCGTTTTCCCAGCTCTTGCGCTGTACGGTGCTAAGTGCTCACAATTAAGGACTATGATGGGTCGAAAAGCTGCACGCAGTGCAGCTTTTCGACCCATTACCGATCTAATCCTATACCGAGAGATCTCCCACAACTTCTCTCCCACAACTTCAGCGTTGGGCTGTGTGGCATCGCTGAGATTTGTTGCAGAGCCAGGAACGCGTGCATCCAATTCTATTGTGAACGTTGGGTCAATGGCTCCGATGGCACTGCTCCATCTAAATCAATTTGGGACGTACATAATAATTCGATCGCTTGGTCTGCACTGATCAAACGCTTCAGCACAACTTGCCCAATTATTTCTGTAGCGGGGTCTTCCTGAGTAGTCTCAGCCGGTCTCACTTCGACCATTAATACGGCATCTTCAACCCGGTATAGCCACAGCCGTTGACCTTTTTCCAAAATGCATAGAGTGGTTTTTTGAATGTCAGGTTTGCGTCGCCAGGATAATTCATCCCATAACCCGCCAAACTCCCACACCCTACCGATGATCCAACCCTCCGACAAAAAAAAGTACTTCACAGACTTCCTTACTCAAACAAAAGAACGATGACAACTATCGATTTCAATTAGGTCTTATCCCCATTAAATATGAAGCTGCAACGTTTTAAGAATCACAAATTAAATAAAACCTGGACGTTTATTTTTGGAAGCGCGGCGACGCCGCGCTTCCAAAAATAAATCTTCAGTCTGATTAAATCGCTGATCCTCAAGGTAGACGGAGAATGGTTGGGGTGTTGACCCCCAGTAGGGATGAGAACCCTGTAACTCCGTCTGCAACCGTTACTTGATTAAATGGGGATTGGTTACAAGGTACACACTAAAACGAACGTGTCCTTCCTGCTTAGGATATCCTGTAAGTTGTCGCAATTTATCGGATGTTGTCAATTTTTGAGATGTTTTTGCCCCTGAAACCCTGGGTTTCAGGGGCAAAAACATCTCCCTTAGGGTCATCTCCTGTCTGGTCGAAAATTTTCCATCCCGAATCCCATCAGAATCGATGATGTTGCGGACATACCTACTGTTCGGTTCGGTTCTATCCCTATCCAATCCTTAAGAGAGGCATGTATTCTCGTAAGAGAGTTTAGTTTTGCTGGACGCTGAACGCAAGCCTGGAAGGTGATCAGATTGTGCTAATTCTGTAGCCAACTAGTAGACACAATTAAAAGTTTTACAAAGGGGTGCAGGGGCTCCACCCCTGCGTGGGGGCTCAGCCTCCGCTACCCCATGTTGCAAAATTTCGTGTTCACAACACTAGTAGATGAACTGTCCGGCAATACTGAACTGATCCGTACTCAACGAGATAAGTATAAAAGTATAAATGCTTAATCTCGTCTTCAATCGAGGGTGGTGCTGTGTACAAGTGGTACTTACCAACATTGAGCGAAATTATCGCTCTCCATGAGCCTAATCATGTATCTCCTGTCGGCTCCCGGGCACAGCTCCGCCTAAAAGCAGAGCGAGAATGGTGTGGGGCGATCGCGGCTCTGAATTCACTCTTACAAAATCTGGCTGATGTGGATGAAGCCGTTGCATCAGGCGATACCTTACCCCTGATCAAAGGTGTAGTGCTGTCTGGCTCGTTGCCCGTGATCGATCACCCAGGAATTGTAACGAACTTTTCGACCTGGACGTTTACGGCAATGCCGCTACAAGCTACGTCCTGGATGCCTTTTCACCTTTTACCCTCTGCCGAAAGCCAGTCTCCGGCTAGTCGGTTAGCTGTTTCGACCCTGCCTCTCCTTGCCGACGATCCCCTGGCTGTTGAACAGTTTTGCTTAGTATTGACGGCAGAATTCTGTCTGGTGATGGCGCTAGGGGATGCCAGGGAAGGACAATCCGAATTCTTATTTTCGTTTAACCCTGACATTGCCTGTCAGGCATGGCGATCGCTGCGATCGCGTCTAATCTTGACCAATCCGCAGGTGTTGCATCAGTTAGATACCCTGGTCGAACAATTTGCACCTGTCACCCCTGACTATCAAACGGTTAGTCAATTTAGCCGGTTTATGCTGGCTGCTTTACCTGAACCCTCTGAGTTGGGCTTACCCTTGACGGCTAATGGTCATAAACCGACTCACTCTGAAACGGGTCATGTTCCAACGTCGCCCATTCAGCCACCCGATTCTTCACTCGAACAACTCGCCAAAGATCGATCGCGGGTTGATGTAGAGCTGTTACAGGCGATCGCCCACGAAGTGCGGACGCCTCTGAGTACCATCCGCACCCTGACCCGGCTCTTACTCAAACGCAAAGATCTCAATCCAGATGTGATCAAACGTCTGGAAACGATTGATCAGGAATGTACCGACCAAGTCGATCGCTTCAATCTAATTTTCCGGGCAGTTGAGCTAGAAACCGCAGCTATTAAACATCCCCTCACACCACCCGCCGCGATTTCTCTGACCCAGGTGTTCCAACAAAATGTACCCCGTTGGCAACAACAGGCTAGCCAGCGATGCTTGACCCTGGAAGTCAGCTTGCCCCAAAAACTACCTCTGGTTTTGGCAGATCCAACCATGCTGGATCAAGTCTTGACAGGGTTGATCGATCGCATCACCCATAGCCTGCCGCCGGGTAGCCACATCCATCTCCGGGTCAAACTCGCGGGTCATCAACTCAAACTTCAGTTCCAACCTTATCCCCATAGCGAAGAGGGCAATTCAGCACTGGGTCAGGGCATGAAGCGAGGCTTTACCCCTACCCTCAAGTCGATAGGCGAAATGCTGATGTTTCAACCTGAGACAGGCAATTTAAGCCTGAATTTAGCCGTCACTAAAAACCTATTCCAGGCTCTGGGTGGCAAGCTGATCGTTCGGCATCGTCCGCAGCAAGGAGAAGAGTTAACAATCTTTTTACCGTTAGAGAAGTCTTCATAACTCAGCAACAGAACTTCTCATGCCCGCAAGGCATGAGAAGTTCTGTTGCCGACAATTTTCTATAGCACTACGTACTTAAGTTAGACCGGGGTGCAGGGGTAGAATCCCTGCGTGGGGCACTGCTTCATACCCCAACGTCCTAACCTGACTAAGGGATCTCGTATTCCAGTTCTACAGAACCTGTACCAACGTCATGAGGCAATGAATTCGGGTGCCTGGCTAGAGGTCAAACTCTCAATCAGTTGTCGCATTTCTGCGATCGCCTGTAATTGATGATCACTCACCTCTTGAAACTGAGCCATCACCCCTGCCGTAGACTCTAGCTTCTCGCGCAGCCCATTAATGCTATCTTGGGCGGGTTGCAGGGTTTCTTGATACGCCGTCAGCTTACCCCATGTTTCCGCAACCGTGACGCGTTGGGCTTTCCAGGTCTGTTCAAACTGCTTTAAGTCATTCAGCTTCGCTTCTTGGCTCGATGCCTGCTGAGCAACATGATTCCGCAATTGATCGAACGAACCTTGCAACTGCCGAATTTCTTCTTCCAGTTTACGAAGCTCTTGAGTCATCTTTTGCTTGAGCTCCGTGATGCCTTCTAAAACAGGCCCCAGATCTAGATCATTGCCACTGCCCTCTTCTACCGGCAGACCCTGCCGACGCGCCAAAATAAACTGATGTCGGCGTAACACTTCCTGACGTTCTTGCAAGTTGCGGCGTTGTCCTACGAGTGTTTCGTTTAACATCTCATAGCTTTCACGTTCGTCCGTTAACTCCGAATCCATCTGCAAGCGATCGTACTCACTGGCATTTTGAATCCGTTGCTGTAACTCTTCAATCGTCTGTTGTTGAAGTGTCAGTTCTTCTTCCTGGCTATTGACAAACCGCGAGACTTTTTCCAGATCCTGTTCTAAATCGCGAACCAGGTTTTGTAAGCCCTCTAATGGCATTTTCTCTAGAGCTTCGGTATCAACGCGATCGCCGCTGATATGGACTTTACCTGACTCTTCTGCCAGTCTGCACATTTGTTGATAGATACTGTCTTGCAGTTGTACCCGCTCTGCTAACACATGAGCATGGTCTTGCTTTAGCTGCAATACGTTCTGTTGGCTCAATAATTCAGCTTGTGACTGTTCTAACGCTGCCTCTGACTGATGCCATTCATGCCAACGGCTTTGAATTTCTTGCTCTTGCCGATCGGCTTCTTCTTGCAGTTGCTGAGCCGACAATCGTTGCTGCTCAAGGTTTTGCCAATAATAGTCAAACGAGCCCTGTTGCTGGTTAATAATTTCAAAGGACTGGTTCAACTGTTCTCTCACCACCTCCGTTGGCGCAACCGCACCCGAAAGCCGATTGAGCAGTTCTTGAATTTGATGGGCTTGTTCGGCATCTAAGGCAGTGCTGTGTTGAAACTCTGCCTGCTTTTCCTCAAGGCGGCTCATCTCGCCCCGCAGATGTGCCCAAGCTCCTTCTAATTCCTGGTTTTTCCGTTCAAATTCTTCTTTTAATCGATCAACTTCTGTGCGAGTTCCCTCTATTTCTTGTCGCTGTTCTTCTAATTTGGCTACATCTTCTTCCATCTGCTGGAGTTGTTCTTGTCGGGCTTCCATCTCCATTTCCCGACGGTTCAACTCTTGACTCTGGTAGGTAAGCGATTGCTTCCATTGCTCAATCTCTTCTTCCTGAGTCTTTGCTTTTTCTTGTAAACGAGAAAAATTTTGCAGAATGCTAACCAACTGGCGTCCTGCATCAGAATGGCGCTGAATCTGCTTGCTAGCAGTTAGCTCAACCATTACTAAAGCGCCAGCATTGTAGTTGACGTCGTCAGGGGCTGCAACAAGTTCTTCACCAGGTACAGCACTCCAGCTTTGTTCGCCACGCTGACATGCTAATAACCTAAACTCAGCCCTGCCACTACCTAAAACCCTAGATTTCTTCTGTACTTCCGCTAGATATAGCACGCTGCTAATCCCCTTCCGTATCTTATGTCTGATTCAGCGAGACTTCTTTGCTCTACCGCTCTGCTAGCCTAGTAGAATCCAGTGTAATGAGACAACACCAGTAAAACAACCTATTTCAATGATTCCCCAGCTTAAGATACCAGAAGCCCCGAGGCAAAAGGCAGAACCAAATAGAAAGTTGTCCATGCATGACGGTAGAGTGCTGTAAGCGATCGGGTCTTAACAAAAACATTAACTCGATTTATGCCTACTGTGTATTAGGTTAATACCGATCCATATATGGTCTACCTTATTTTTTGAAAAAAAGTTCTAAAAACTGACAAAACATTGCTGAGTAGACCCTATGACCGACGGTAGGATTTATCTATCGTAATCTTAGATTTGGTCTGACTGCCAACTATCACGAGAGGTTTGTCATCAAATTGGTAAGTTGGATTGAGAAGCTTGTTCATTTCTAAACCAGCTCCACGGGTTTAACGACTGCCAATTGTAGAGCTCTTAGGATCGTGGATTGAATAAAACCGAAGTTTATGGTTGGAAGCGCGGCGTCGCCGCGCTTCCAACCATAAACTTCCGAGTTTTATTCAATCCACGATCCTTAAAGGACGTGTTGTGATTCGGTCACATTTCGGAAGAGAGCTATAGTTGTATGGCGTACACCAAGTATCATACGAAACTCATCTTTCATTCGAGCTAAGATTGGGCGTGCAACTATCGCGTAAATTCGTTCAAGATTCGGTCAACCCTGGGGAGTGGCGATCGCCCCTTTCCTGACTAAACTCCACTCCAAAAACATTTAAGAAATTAAACGAAGTAAGCTGTAGGAAGAAATGTTAAGTTAACTCCTGGATCTAAGGTGATTAATCTCCGCTAGTTTGGAGGAAATCCCCGCAATCATAGCGTTGTCATAACAGGTCTCCAGAAAGCATTGTCTTAAACTAACTTGAACGAAATCATTGATCGAGATAACGGATTGAGCAAAAAAGACTTGAAATTTTAACGTCAAATGGCTTTTTTATCAGTAAGACCAGTATATTGAAGGCAACCTGACGGCATCCTCTGGTCACAGGCGAAAAACGGTTTTGAGGAGATTCTTTTGGCTGCATGCAAGGCAAGTTGAGCGAAATTGATATCCGCAGTATCTTGCAACTCATTGAGTTGGGTCAGCGCACAGGGGAACTCTTTGTGGAAGTTTATGGTTCCTCCGGAACAAGTACTGTTGGCGATCGCTCCGCAAAAATAACTGCCGATCAATCCTGGTTTGTCTTCTTTTTCAATGGACAAATTATTTATGCAGGTGAAAGTCAAGATAACCTATCCCGCTTAAAAGACTATCTCCGGCGCTATCGCCTCGAACACTCCCTTGACAAAATCAGCGGCTCTGCGATCGCCACCATCAATGCTCCCGAATATGGTCACTTATGGGCACTCATCGAGAATCATGTGTTGACCCCCGTTCAAGGGCGAAACATTGTCCAGAATATGGTGCATGAAACCTTATTCGATCTGCTTAGCTTGCACCAGGGCGCATTTGTATTTGAGATCAGCCCACCCCTGTCTCCCCAACTCATCAATCTAGAAATTGCTCCCCTCGCTATCAAAATCATGAAACAAGTGCAGGAATGGAAGCAACTGCACCCCCATATCCACTCGCCCGACCAATGCCCCGTCATTGCCGATGCCGAGCAACTGCGTGACACTCTTCCAGAAAATATATTTAACACCTTAGAACGATGGACAGATGGCAAAACCTCCATTCGGCAGATGGCTCGCTATCTCAATCGCGATATTCTGACAGTTGCCAAAGCCATTTATCCCTACGTCCAACAAGGGTTAGTTCAACTCAACTCGGCAATTTCTGAAGACCCTAGCGGGACAAAGCGAGAGATGCTCTCGTATCAAGCCAACCGCGTCCCTCGAATCGTATGTATTGACGATGGCGAAACGATTCGAAAGATCGTCGAGTATATTTTAAGTAATCATGGCTACGAAGCGACGGCAATTAGCAACCCCTTAAAAGCACTGAGTCTGGTCTTCCAACTCAAGCCCGACTTAATTCTTTGTGACATTGCCATGCCAGAACTAGATGGCTATGAGATTTGCGCTATGCTACGGAGATCGACTTTATTCCGCCAAACTCCGATCGTGATGCTGACCGGCAAAGATGGATTCATCGACCGGGTCAGAGCCAGAATGGTCGGCGCAACCGATTATTTGACAAAGCCATTTGGGGAGAGCGAATTATTGACATTAGTAGAAAAATATGTCGGACTAGGATATCCTGATCGCCCAAAACCAGACAAACTATTGGCGATCGCCCTCGAAGATGAGTTAGAAATTGATATCACAGAGTCGGCTTCTACTCCATCCGCGCCATAGCGTTGATAATTGTTGTTATAAGTACTGAAGTATTCGTAAATTAACCATACGTGAAAGTTTATTCTAGTCTGAGGTCGTCCCGTTAAAATTGCGGCTGGAAAGTAGGAAGTTATGAGCACAGTTCTAGTGGTAGAAGATAGCGTAACCCAGCGGGAAATGATTACAGACCTCCTCAAGGGAAGTGGTCTCAACGTAACCGTGGCAAGCGATGGTGTTGAAGCTCTAGAACAGATTCAAGACCACTGTCCCGATTTAGTGGTTCTAGATATTGTCATGCCTCGCATGAATGGCTACGAAGTATGTCGTCGTTTGAAAGCTGATCCCAAAACTCAAAACGTTCCTGTAGTGATGTGTTCGTCTAAGGGGGAAGAATTTGATCGGTATTGGGGTATGAAGCAAGGTGCAGATGCTTATATCGCTAAGCCCTTCCAGCCTACCGAGCTGGTTGGTACTGTAAAACAACTATTGCGAGGATAGGTCGAGTGTAATGATAGGCAATCCGGATTTTTTAACAGGCAGAGGACAAGATCAAGCACCAGAATTTCAAGAGCTAGAAAGCCCTGAAGGTGAGTTACACTTGCGTTTTTACGTCTCATCGGGAGATGAGTTTGCGTTGCCTGCCACCGGAATCAAAGAAGTAATTTCACCCACACCCGACCGGATTACACCGATCCCTAATGTTTCTGCCTTACTTTTGGGTACCCTCAATGTGCGAGGACGTGTAATCTGGGTTGCTGATTTGGGTCAGTTTTTAGGTGATTCGATGCCTCTCAGTACTGATCGCTCAGAGATTTCTGTGATTGCCGTCGAAGACCAAGATACTATGTTAGGCTTAGCTGTTGACCGGATTGTTGGCATGGATTGGCTCGATATTGAGGAAGTGCAAATGCCGACAAATGTCCCTGATGGAATGGCTCCCTTTCTCCGAGGCGAGTGGATTCTAGGAGAAGAAAGCAAACGGTTTCTTCGATTACTAGATCAGGTGGCAATTCTTCGATCAGCGCGGTGGGCAGCATGAGCTTGTAGAACTCTCGGATATCTGCACGGGTAGGAGAAAGCAAATGGGATCAGGCACTGAATACGCACAAGAATATCAACGGGCTGAAAGAGCCTACATGATGGGCAGTTACGAGGAGGCTGCTGACATCATCAATCGCCTCGTTCAAGACTATCCTAGTGACCCCAATGTGCGTTTGCTTTGTGGTCACATCTATTGCTACGGTCTCCACCAGTATGACATGGCAAGAGAGCAGTATCAGTCGGTTTTAACCCTGACTTCAGATACTGAATATGTTGACTATGCTAACAACGGTCTGGCATACACCAGCCAATTCACCTCGTCTGAAGATCCCACAGGTGAAGATATCGGATTAGTAGATATTGATTCTGAGTTTGAGAGCACATCAGGATCGGCTAATTTCGCCATGGATCAATCGGATGGCATTGCCGGATTTTCTGGTGAAAATTTTGAAGACGACGACTTTGATTTCGCCGATTTAGATCTCAATAGCAGTAGCAGTGATACCCCCTTTGGTGGTTCGGAAAGTGGCGCGCCCACGTTTGCCCAAAGCTCGTTCGATGATAACCCCTTTGGCACAGATAATTCTTTCTATGAACCGGATGCGGGCAATCCGTTTAGTGAAGGAACTGATCCCTTTGCTGCTGATCCGTCTTTTAATAGTTTGGACTCCAGTGCAGAGCAGACATTTGCAGATCGGGCAGAGTCCCTCGACCAATTTGATGCTGATTTTTCAGATCTAGATGGTCTGGATGATTCGTTTTCTCCCTCGTCTGAAACCTCCAATTATCAGTATCCTCCCCTTGACGAAATTCCCAGCTTTCCCAATTCTGGTTCTCGACAAACAGAAGACGATACCTTCTTTATGGGGGACGAAGATTTTGAAGGAGTAGCCCCCAGCTATGGCGGTGATGAGCCTAGTAATAACTATGGCTACAATGATTCGGCTTACACCAACCCTGTTCACGACAACTCTACGTACGTCTCGCCTGCGGGAGGCTACGACCAGGATGAACGCACCTTCGTCTCGTCTGATACTGGGTTTGACGTCGATGATTTAGAAGATTTTAACGTCCACGATTTCTCTACCAGCGAAGATCCTATGGTGGATCGACCTGCGCCTGCTTCGAGTGGCTCTAGTAATCTAGACTTTTTAGATGAATTTGACGATTTTGATGATTTAGGTAGCATCCCAGACTTTGATCTCTCTGAACATTCCGCTGGGTTTACAAGCCCTTCTATGGGTTCAGGGTTTGGTTCGTCGTCCTCAGGATCATCTTCCAGCAGTAATAGTGATATTGGGTTTGATTTTAGTGATGGCACGGATCAGTCCATTATTCGAGAAGATGAAATTTTTAGTCTTTCTGGCACGTCCGAACCATTGCCGACGTTTGCCCAGACGGATAACCGGAATGTAGAGCCTGATGTAACGGTTGAACAGGGATGGCTTGCACCTCTAGAAAATGCGCCGTTAGCCACGAAGAAGTGGATTGTTGCAGGTGCCACGGGTGTGATTTCAGCGGTTGCGGTTGCGGCAGTAAGTTTTTTGGCATCGACCTTCACGGTTAAAGAACAGGACAAGGCGACGGTCTTGCCCTACACCTACACAACGGGCTCGATTATGGCGGTGGCAGCTCTGCTGGCAGGTGGCGGTACGGCAGCCGTATTAGGATGGGCAACGACTAAACAAATTAAACGATCAGTATCTGATTTGCAGTCTCAGTTTGATGCCGTTTCTAAGGGTAACTTAAGCGCTCGGGCTACCGTCTATGCAGAAGATGAGTTTGGGCAGCTTGCGGCTGGGTTTAACCAGATGGCACGCGTGATTTTGACGACCACGAGTGAAGCTCAACGTAAAGCAGAAGAGCAAGAACAAGCGAAAGAAGATTTGCAACGTCAGGTAATTCGCTTGCTAGATGATGTGGAAGGGGCAGCTAGAGGTGACCTGACGGTACAAGCTGAGGTAACGGCTGACGTGTTAGGTGCTGTTGCCGATTCGTTTAACCTGACTATTCAAAACCTGAGAGAAATCGTCCAACAGGTTAAACACGCGACCCGACAGGTGACCAAAAGTTCGACAGAGTCTGAAATATTTGCGCGATCGCTCTCTTCTGATGCATTGCGTCAGGCAGAGGAACTGGCAGTTACTTTGAATTCTGTGCAGGTGATGACAGACTCGATTCAGCGGGTGGCAGAGAGTGCGCGTGAAGCGGAGGAAGTGGCACGGTCTGCATCGGCAACGGCATTAAAAGGCGGTGAAGCGGTCGAACGGACGGTATCCGGTATTTTAGAAATTCGAGAAACGGTTGCAGAAACAACTCGGAAGGTGAAGCGTCTGGCAGAATCGTCTCAAGAAATTTCTAAGATTGTGGCATTGATTTCTCAGATTGCATCTCGAACCAACCTGCTGGCGTTGAACGCTAGTATTGAGGCTGCCAGAGCGGGTGAAGCCGGTCGAGGGTTTGCCATTGTGGCAGACGAAGTGCGTCAGCTGGCAGACCGAGCCGCAAAAGCATCGAAAGAAATTGAGCAGATCGTGTTACAAATTCAAAGTGAAACAGGCTCTGTGATGACAGCCATGGAAGAAGGGACCCAACAGGTGATTGAAGGTACCCGTCTGGCAGAACAAGCCAAGCGATCGCTAGAAGACATTATTCAAGTCTCTAACCGGATTGACGTTTTGGTGCGTTCCATTACTGCCGATACCGTAGAACAAACCGAAACGTCGCGGGCGGTGGCGCAGGTTATGCAATCGGTTGAGTTAACCGCTCAAGAAACCTCCCAAGAAGCTCAGCGTGTATCAGGTGCGTTGCAAAGTCTGGTAGGTATTGCTCGGGATCTGCTGGCATCTGTAGAACGGTTCCGAGTTGAGAAAACTTAAGGTTTTGCCGCGAGAATGATCCGTGCTGATGTCGATCTTGATGGGATCGGGTACATTAAATCCATTCAATGCTATTCCAGTTCGCTAAAAAACAGGGTAACATCCAATTTTCATTTCATTAAAGTAAGTTCGGTTCATAACCACTTTTTCATTCATGTACTAGGGTAATGCCCAGCGCGTTTAGAGGAATATTCCTATGCTGTCAGAACAACAACAGCGCATTATGGGGTACTTCATTGAGGAGGCAAAAGACCACCTCAATACCATCGAGCAAGGGTTGTTGAATCTGCAAAGCACAATTGCCGACCCCGAAATGGTGAGTGAAGTCTTTCGGGCAGCACACTCGGTGAAAGGGGGTGCTGCAATGCTGGGGCTCAACAGTATTCAGCTTGTTTCACACCGATTAGAAGACTTCTTTAAAATTCTAAAAGAGTGCCCCATTCAAATTGATCGAAAGCTAGAAAACTATTTATTCAATGTTTTTGATGCCCTTAAGGAGCTGTTAGAGCAGTTGCAAGGGCCTTTTGGTTTAACAGATGATAAAGCCGCTGAAGTGATGGCGGGGGTTGAACCCGTTTTTCAAGCGTTAGGCGAACATTTGGATCTGCTGGTGAGTCAGTGTGGTGGCGTGTTGCCTGAGGAAGTGGAGCTGCTAAAACGAGAAGCACCACCCGTTGCAACTACCCCTGTTGCGGCTCAACCCCAACCCGTCAGAGCACAGGCAGAAGAAGCGAGCGCACTCCAGCTCATCTTTCAGAGTGATGTGCCTTCTTGCTTGCGTGATATGTTGCAAATCTTCAAGCAGTCTGAAACGGCTATCAACCGGCAGCAATTGCAAGATATTTGCCAGAACTTAAAGCAGGCTGGAGAACAATTTGATTTAGGCACCTGGGGAGAATTGGCTGAGACGACGAAGCAAGCGATCGCCAACCCTGAGAACACTTACCGAACCCTTGCCCCTATCGTCATCAAAGCGATTAAGCAGGCTCAAGAACTGGTCTTAGCCGGACGAGCATCAGAAATAATAATTAGCGATTCTCTCAGAGCACTCGTTCCAGCCGACCAAGAACCCGTTACCAGCCCTAGCTTCGATGATCTGTTGGCAGCGATCGATATCGAAGATGAAGCTGAACCCGTTGACTTGATTGACTTCATCGGCGATGAAGACTTTGAACTTGGTGAAGATTTCAGTTTGACGTCTTCTGAAGCTGTTGAAAGTAGTGATGGATTGACGTCGGGCATTAATTTCTTTGATGACTCCGACTTCATGCAATCCAATGAAGCTGCTTCCGACTTAGATCTGGGGTTTGATGTTATTGAAGAACTCGATAGTACTGAATCGGAACCTGCACTCGATCACGATTTGGGAGACGCCCTTGAGGCAGATTTAACCGATCATCAAGGACCTGAAGTCGGTTTAGCAGAACTTAACAGCCTTGCTGACTTGTTTGAAGGTGAAGTTCCCGATCTGGGCATGACCTGGCAAGAAGAACAAATTATTGGAAACTCAGGGATCAACTCAGATCAATCTGAAATGTTGGATGGTTCCAACGACTTCTCAGATTTGTTGTTTGATCAAGACGGGCTTGAAGAAGATCTGATTTTAGAAGAGGAAATAGAAGACGAGGATCTCTCTGGTTTACTCAATCGAACCGAGAAACTGTACGGGGAAACGGAGCCTTTAGAATCTAGCCCTGCGAATTCTCTTCCGGATTTGTTCCAGGAGACTGATTTGTTCTCGGACGATAACAGCCTCGCTACAGACGTTGCAGATGTGCCGTTTGACCTGAACACTCCTACGGGTGACATATTTGGTGGCGAAGACTTGTCACTCTCATCTGAGTCACCGTCGGTTGCGGAAGACGACTTTTTCGGTAGTGCCGCGACCGATGATATATTTGGTGGCGAAGACTTGTCACTCTCATCTGAGTCACCGTCGGTTGCGGAAGACGACTTTTTCGGTAGTGCCGCGACCGATGATATGTTTGGTGGCGAAGAGTTGTCACTCTCATCTGAGTCGCCGTCGGTTGCAGAAGATGACTTTTTCGGTAGTGCCGCGACCGATGATATGTTTGGTAGCGAAGAGTTGTCACTCTCATCTGAGTCGCCGTCGGTTGCAGAAGACGACTTTTTCGGTAGTGCCGCGACCGATGATATGTTTGGTGGCGAAGAGTTGTCACTCTCATCTGAGTCGCCGTCGGTTGCAGAAGACGACTTTTTCGGTAATGCCGCGACCGATGATATGTTTGGTGGCGAAGAGTTGTCACTCTCATCTGAGTCGCCGTCGGTTGCGGAAGACGACTTTTTCGGCAGTGCCGCGACCGATGATATGTTTGGTGGCGAAGAGTTGTCACTCTCGTCTGAGTCACCGTCGGTTGCAGAAGACGACTTTTTTGGCAGTGCCGCAACCAATGACATATTTGGTGGCGAAGAGTTATCACTCTCGTCTGAGTCGCCGTCGATTGCAGAGGACGACTTTTTCGGCAGTGCGGTGACCGATGATATGTTTGGTGGCGAAGAGTTATCCTTTTCCGACTCCGCCACAGAAGCAAGCTTGGATGATTTCAGCTTTTCTTCTCTTACCTTAGATGACTCGGAAGGCGATTTTTCTTCTCTTACCTTAGGTGATGCGGAAGGCGATCGCACGGATGATGCGGGTGAGTTAGCTGATTTATTTTCGGAAACAGATTTAGCAGGCGACGCTCACAGCCATGAAAGTTCTCCATCCATTTCATCCTTAGAGATTTCTGATTTTGGTGGGTTTGAGACGTTAGACACCCCTGAATCAGACGCTGGCTTCGCTGAAGAATTAAGTTCGCTGGAAGCATCTACCAACGACTCTTTCTTCGATCGTTTTTTCGAATCACCGACTTCAGAAGCTGATACCAGTCCAGAACCCTTCGCCAACTTGGAAACTGACGAATCGTCTGCTGACTCTCTGTTCGCAGGAGAATTTTCTGCTTCCCTAGAAGACGATTCGTTGCCGTCGTTTACAGAAGAACCGGCATTTTCAACTGAAGACTCTGCCGAAAGTTTGTTTCAAAATAACCAGGAAATTACTGCCGATCTTTGGGCAGAAGACGATCAATCTGAAAGCATTGGAGCAGATCTGTGGACAGAAGACGCCGAGGAATTCCAAGATCTGTTTGGCGCAGAAGATTTAGTCGATCAGGGTGTGACGGCAAGTGAGATTGCGAGTGAATCTTTTTCCAGTCCGGTTGAAGAAAATCTGACGACGGAGATTGATGCAGATGTTTCTGATGACTTGTCAGAAGAGAGTTTTGACCTGAACGATCTTCAAGAAGCAGTGGTTGAAACTCCAGACGACAGCGCTTTGGATGCTTTATTGACCGAGTCAATTGAGCAAGACTCGGTCGCGATGGCTCTGGAGTTGGAACAAGAGGACAACCGTGACCTGGATGATTTGTTTGCCGACTCGGGAGAACAAGATGTCTCGTCTGTCGTAGATCTGGGCTTGGATACAGATCTAGATGATCTTGGGTTAGGCACTGACTTAGATAACTTGTTTGGCGACGATGCGATCGCGTCAGATGCCGATGACTCGCCACCCATTCTATCGGAAGGTGATTTTCCTGCCGCACTGGATGATGTAGATCTGAATGGATTATTTGAAGAAGATGCTACTGGGGCAGCCTTCGCAGAAGAGGTATCGCCGGAGCTGGATTCCTTTGAAGCATTACAAACGGATACCGCTCCAACGGCTGATGAGTCTGACTCTGTGTTTGAGCTTTTAATGGCTGACGATTCTGACTCTGTGCTTGAGCTTCTAAATGCATCTGACTCGTTGTCAGAAAACTTTTTAGACTCTAATAGCCAGTCGGATGCTGAATTTGAGACCAATAGTGTTGACAGCAGCAGTGAAATGGATATGCTGCTCGATGATGACTTTGCGTCTCTGTTGGATGAATCTGAGGCATCTCTGGATATGGCGTTGGGGGCTGATGATGGCTCTGCTGACGAGCTGGATCAAGACCTACTCGACTTTAGCGCCACTGAGGTTACCCGTTCAGAGTCAAATCTCGATAGCAGCCTCGATTCTATCTTCGGTGACTTCTCTCCGGAGGCAGAATCTGAGACTGGCGAAATGGCGGAAGAGCTTGACATTAATGCACTGTTAGATGCGACGCCAGAGAGTGCGGACTTTGATACGACAGGAGTTGAAGAGTTTTCGGATCTAGATGCTTTTTTAAGCAGTAGTGAAGTCCCTGCTACGGATTCTTCTCTATCAGACAGCTTTGGGACAGAGACACCAGAAGATTTCTCAGATTTGGAAGCCTTACTGGGCGACGATAGCTCGGTGATCGCCACACCCATTGCTGCTGACCAAGAAGATAGTTTTGCAGACTTGGAAGCATTGCTGACAGAAGAAGAACCGGAGAGCCAACCGACTTTTGCGGCACCCATCAGCCCTGAACCTCGACCCACGATGCCCATCAGTGAGTTTGATGATTTAGAAAGACTGCTGGAAGATGCGGATCAAACGTTGGGCGGACCTCCCAGTAATAGAGGGGCTCGCGGACCCGCATTGGCTAGCAACAGACGCCCCACCCGTCGTGGTTCAGGGGTGCTGACGGATCAGACTATGCGGGTATCGGTGAAAAATCTAGACAACCTGAACAACCTGGTTGGGGAGCTAGTTGTTAACCGTAATAGCCTGGAGCAAGCAGAAGAGCGTTTGCGTCAGTTTTTGGATAACTTGCTGTATCAAGTCCAGCAGCTGAGTGATGTTGGTCAACGGATGAGAGATCTCTACGAGCGATCGCTGTTAGAGAGTTCTCTTCTATCCAACCGCAAGAGCTACCAAATGTCGATTCAGGGGGGCGCAAATGTCCCTGATTCGCAGGCACATTCGACCGGGATGAGTTTCGATGCCCTCGAAATGGATCGATTCACCGGGTTCCATACGTTGTCGCAAGAGATGATCGAGTTGATCGTCCGAGTTCGAGAATCTGCATCTGACATTGACTTTGTCGTGGATGAAACGGATCAGATCACCCGAAATTTCCGACAGATTACAACTCAGTTGCAAGAAGGCTTGACCCGTTCGCGGATGGTTCCGTTTGCGCAGACTGCCGATCGTCTACCGCGAGCTGTGCGTGATATTTCCATCAAGTGCGGTAAGCAGGCAGAATTAGTGGTCGAAGGTCGGGAAACCCTGATCGACAAGATGATTTTGGAGCAGTTGTATGATCCCATGACGCACCTGGTCAACAACGCCATTACCCATGGCATTGAAACGCCAGAAGAACGCAGTGCTGCTGGGAAAACTCCAACCGGACGAATTATCGTTCGCACCTTCCATCAAGGGAACCAAACCGTTATTTCTGTCACGGATGACGGTGCCGGAATTGATCCGGAAATTGTCAAGCGAAAAGCCGTTGAAAAAGGGCTGATTACTTCCGCTCAAGCCTCAGAGATGACCCGCTTAGATGTGTATGATCTCCTTTTCCATCACGGGTTCAGTACTCGTGACAAAGCAGATGACTTTGCCGGAAGAGGGGTGGGGATGGATGTTGTTCGTACCAGTCTGAATGAAATTCGAGGCGTTATCAACATTGATTCCACCATTGGTCGGGGTACAACGTTTACAATTCGCTTGCCTCTGACCCTGAGTATTTCGAAAGCACTCTGTTGCATCAGTAACCGTGCTCGTCTGGCCTTCCCTATGGATGGGGTAGAAGACATGCTCGATGTGCCCAAGGAGCGGGTTTTGCGCGATGAGCAAGATCGTCCTTGCATTCAGTGGCGCGATGGCTTGCTGCCCTTCCAACCGCTGTCAGAGTTACTTAAATACAACCGTAGCTTAGGACGGGGAAGTGTTTATGGTGGTAACCAGGAAGATGACATTATCTCAGTCGTGGTTTTACGAAGTGCCGGTAATTTCTTAGCGCTTCAAGTTGACCAGGTCTTGGGTGAACAAGAAATTGTAATCAAACAGCTCGAAGGTCCTGTTCCTAAGCCGATTGGGGTAGCAGGTGCGACGGTCTTAGGGGATGGGCGAATTATGCCGATCGCCGATGTGCTGGAATTAATTGATTTGTCGATGGGTCGGATTCGTCGAGATGTCAGCTCGTCGCTGTGGGAGAAAGACGAAGGTCAGGTTCCCCCTGAGCCAGTAGATATCAAGACTGAGCCAACTGTGTTGATTGTGGATGACTCGATTACGGTACGTGAACTGTTGTCCATGACCTTTAACAAGGTGGGCTATCGCGTCGAACAAGCTCGTGATGGTCAGGAAGCCTGGGAAAAACTCCGGTCTGGTCTACCGTGCGATCTGGTGTTCTGCGATATTGAGATGCCCAGAATGGATGGACTGGAATTGCTATCGCGCATCCAAAAAGATACGAGTTTGAATCATCTGCCGATTGCGATGCTGACGTCTAGAGGTGCCGATCGCCACCGTCAGATGGCGGTTCAACTGGGTGCCAAAGGGTATTTCACCAAGCCCTACCTGGAAGAAGCGCTGTTAGATGCGGCTCAGCGGATGCTCCGAGGTGAAGTTTTGGTTGGGGGGAATTAACCCACTCTGTAAAACGCAAACACTAAATTTTGAAGGGGGTTGGGAGTGCAGCCCCCAACCCCCTTCAAAATTCAAAATTTTTAGGTGCTACTGGTTTGGGATATGAAATTTGGTGTGAGTGCCACGCTCTCATCGTTGATATGCGGCTGCTACACGGAGGATCGCATCCAGGCTCTTTTCCACATCTACGGCTGTTGTTGCCCACGATGAGACGCTAATGCGCATTGCCGTATGACCCTGCCAAACGGTTTTGCCACACCAACAGGTACCTTCTGCTTGCAGCGCTTGGATAATTTCCAGGGTAGTTTCAGCCTCGCCGAAGGAGACTAAGACTTGGTTGATTACCACCTGATTGAGAATGGTGTAGCCAGCGGCACTTAATCCCTGAGCAAATTGTTGAGCATAGTCACAGGTGCGATCGATTAGATCGACCAACCCTAAACGCCCCAGCGATCGCAATGCTGCCCATACTTCTACCCCGCGTGCCCGTCGTGATAGCTCTGGGGTGTAGTCAGATGGATTGCGGTGGGTTGCGGAACTGGGTAAATAGTCCGCCGTAATTGCCATGGCGGCTTGCAACGCTTTGGCATTGCGGACGAACGCTAAGCCACTGTCGTAGGGGACATTCAGCCACTTATGGGCATCGGTTGCCCAAGAGTCTGCGGCGGCAATTCCAGCGCTTAAATAAGACCGAGAGGGAGATAGGGCTGCCCATAAGCCAAAGGCTCCATCGACATGCACCCAGGCACCTGCTGTGTGAGCGCGATCGCAAATGGTTTGGATTGGGTCAAATGCGCCTGTATTGACATTCCCTGCCTGAACGCAGACCAGCGTCAGTGCATCTAACGGAGGCAGGTCTGCTGCCAACATTCGACCCTGTCCATCGACCGCAACCTTGACCACCCGATTTCGCCCAAATCCCAGCATACCCAATGCTTTTAAAACACTGGCATGGACTTCCTGACCCACCACCACCGTGATAGGTGGCGCACCAAATAGACCATCAGCTTCCACATTCCATCCTGCATGCGCCAGTAAGGCGTGCCGTGCTGCCGCCAGGGCAGTAAAGTTTGCCAGGGTTGCTCCCGTCACAAATGCCCCAGCGGTGTTTTGCGGCAAGTCGAATAGATCGATCATCCAGCGCAACGAAATGTCTTCAAGGGCAGCGCTGATGGGTGTGATGTTAGACAAGCCTGTATTTTGATCCCAGGCAGTGGCTAGCCAGTTAGCGGCTACGGTGACGGGCAATGACCCACCTGTGACAAAGCCAAAAAAGCGAGACCCTGCCATTGCCATCGTCGCAGGAGACCCGATTTCATCCAGCCACTTTAAAACATCAGCCGCATCCGTTGGTTCGCTCGGTAGCGCTTCATTTAACTCTGACAGGCGGGCGATCGCCTCTGCTGTCGGTGCCACATTCCGTTGATTAATGGTTTCCAGGTAACGGATCGATCGTTGGGCTGCATTTTCCAAAAGACCAGACATGGTTTGCTCCTCACGTCGCAAGATTCTCAACCCTCATCTGTCCGATTTGAGGTTGAAATCAGTAGTGTTTCAACTGTGTTGTTAATTTTGTGGAAAAGCGCGCTCCGCGCGCTTTTCCACAAAATTAACAACACATCTAGAACATCACTGTTGAAATCGTTAATAGACTGGGGTCACAGAACGCAACCAAAAATTAGAGGTACGGAATTCTAAGTTAGATACCGTACCTCTCAATTGATATTCTAAATTTTACGAATCTTACGCATAGCCAGGACAGCGTAATGGATCCTTTGACCCTGATCTCAGTTCTGTGATTGAAGGAATGACTTGGGGGGAATGCTTTTGAACGTGAAAGATAGCTTTCATGATTCAAACTCATTCTTAACGTCAGTACATCCAGGTCAAGACTTGAGTCAGTGGCTTAGAGATCGCCACCTCGAGCTGCCAAAACGAAAATAACAACCGGCCCAGCCACCATGATCGCTCCAACCAAGGTTAACTGGACAATGGCTTCCCAGTTGATTCCACCAAAAACGCCGAAGATGCTATCGATAACTCCAGTCAATGCGTCCATAGTTTCCCCCCAACCAAATCTAATTAAGAATAGTTTCTAAGATGAAAATGATTGATCTGTATTTTACCTGTTAAGGTCTTGGTTTTCTCAGAAAATTTTACAAATTCCGCCGTAGAAGTCTGGTTTGCTTAAAATAGGCTTGCTTGCCACTGGGGAAAGATGTAGCGCTAGACTGAACATTTGTAGCAATCTTTTGGTTTTGCTGAGCTATGGCAACCTGGCAATGTGTAAAACAGTGTGGCGCTTGCTGTCACCTCGACCCTGCTGAGCGTCCCGGTTTGGAGGACTATCTCACTCCAGACGAAATGGAGATATATCTCAGTATGGTTGGAGCAGACGGCTGGTGTATTAACTACGATGGGGCTTTGCGCGAATGCCGCATTTATCCTAATCGACCTCGGTTTTGTCGGGTTGAGGAAGATATTTTTCAAGAGATGTATGGCATCGAGCCAGAGGAACTCAACGATTTTGCGATCGACTGTTGTCGTGAACAAATTGAAGGAGTCTATGGCGATCGCAGCCTGGAATTATTGCGATTTGATCGGGCAGTTGGGTTTTAGTGGCATCACCCTTTACAAATTGTGTAGGGAATAGTTGATAATAATGAAAGGAAAATGAAATCTGATTGAGGCGATCGCCTGTGACCCTTTCTCTTCCCTCAGAATCTGTTTTGTCGATTCCCGCGAAGTCTGCTGAATTCAATGCTACTCCCCTTGATTTGTCCTCTAGAGAGGGCAAATTATCATCAAGCCCAGAACTCCCCATCTCCGTCGATCGGGTTCAGCCCCAAACTGCGGCTGACGAACCCCTTCAGGTGTCGATTCCTCCCCTGAGAAAGGAATTAGAAATCTTTGCGTCTACGTTTTTTACAATTTTTCTAGCAGAACTGGGTGATAAGACTCAGCTCACCACGTTGTTGATGAGTGCAGAGTCTCGCCATCCCTGGATTGTATTTGCCGGTGCCGGAAGTGCCTTGATTGCCACAACTCTCTTAGGCGTGTTACTGGGTCGCTGGCTCGCTACCCGTGTTTCCGCCAAAACGTTAGAGACAGCAGCAGGAACTCTGTTGGCAGTGATTGCCGTACTGCTGTTGTGGGATGTGGTGAATATGTAATGTACTGGCGATAGGGGATGGTGCAGCGTTGCCTCGCCATCCCTGATTGCCTGATGCCCGACTGAATTGTTGAAGGAATTTGGCATGGATTGGCACTTATTGGGCTTGAGTTTTGTCACTGTTTTTATTTCTGAGTTAGGAGATAAAAGCCAGTTAGCCGCGATCGCTTTAGGGAGCAGTACGCGATCGCTGCGATCGGTCTTTTTAGGGGCAACGAGTGCGCTATTGCTGGCAAGTTTTTTGGGAGTGTTGCTGGGTGAGGGCACTGCTCATTTACTGCCTCTACGCTGGGTCAAGGCGATCGCAGCGATCGGGTTTGCGCTGATGGCAGTGCGTTTGTTGTGGCATTCTAACGCCGAGCCAGTGGTTTTAGAACTAGAAGACGAATCGGTATAAGCAGCAGATACCTGATGCCGATTTAAACAGACTCCACGGCACATCGAGCTAACGTAAGGGCGCATTGCGATGCGCCCCTACGGGATCTGGTGCGATCGCTAATTAAATTGGTATGACTAAGATCCCAAACAAATCACAGTGTGGACGGTCGCCTCAGGCGACCGTCCACCCTGTGATTTGTTTGGGGTTGATAGCTTGGGGAGATAGCCCCTCTGACGTAAACTAGCGCCGAACTTTTCCTGCAAATCCTGATGCTTTGAATTGTTCTAGTTGCAAAGGACTGGCTTGGTTGGCTGGCACACTAATCCTTAACTCAAAATCACTTACGCCGGGGGGAATTTCATCAATCGACCCCACGCGAGTACGGTTTTGCATGACTGGGTTATTATCGGCATCGTAAATTCGCCCAAACACATCGGCATTGAATACGGGCTTGCCAGATGCATTTTCTGCTTTTCCCGAAATAATAAAGCAGTTGGCTTTCATACTGCTGCCCGGGGTGACTGCGCCCTCTGCTAACTCAGGGGGACACGGGTGAGATGATACTTCCGATAATTTTATTTGTGTCAATGCCTGGGCAGACAACGGGAACAAGCAACTCGTCATCCAGAGACAGCAGGTGGCGATCGTCAATCCAAGCACGTTTAATTGTAAATATTTCTTCATAAACTACTGATTTAATGGGTTAAATTCAGGACGAGCCAATCGGTGGTCACTATTCCATAGAAAACCTAAACCTTCTACATCATCTGCGCCGTAGGTACTGAGTTGGAAATGAAGGGTTTAATCGTGTTCAGAGATTGATCAACATCCCTTAGCGCAGCGATCGCAGATCTTGACGTCTTAATTCTTCAGATTACCGTGTTTGCCGCAAATAAGGCACAGGCTTTATCTCAACGATTCGCTCAATGCCCGTTTCTGGATCAAAAGAAGTTTGTAATAATGGGGATCATTACGTTTGCTCAGGTTGATTTGGATGCCGTGATGGTTCATCAAAATCAAAGGTCTGGATGATTCAAATTTCACCAATCTATTTAATTAAAATCTCTTGTTCGATGAGAGCAGAGGGTGGTTTCTAGACATAAAAAACGCTATTTGCTTGAACGGATTGGGGTTAGAGGATGTTTGAAAAGTAGTCGGTGTGTCATGTTAAACACTGACTGATCTCCCTTAGGATCGTGGATTAAATAAGATCGAATATTGAATCGTTTGCAGGGGCGAACGGTCGTTCGCCCGTACAACAAATCATCGGAGTTATTTAATTCCCACTCCTTAGCAGCCCGTCGGAAAAATAGATTTGATCCCCTCTCGTCCCCCTTTTGAAGGGGGGAACTGTCCGGAAGTCTCCTTTTTTTCTAGCGCAGCGGCGCGGATGTGTGGGGATTTAGGGGGGGCTGACGTAGAGCGATCGCACACTTTTAAAACACTCCTTTCTACCATAATTTTTTACCTTTTTATCTATTAAAAGGGCGTCGTTTACTCATGCTGCTTTTGTAGTATTCCAACTATGAATCTAGAAGAGTTTAAAGCCGCACTGCAAGAAGCATTTACCCAATGCGAAACTGCTGGATTTCCGTTGCACGATCAACAAAAACAAATCCTGCTGCAAACTGCAATTAGCTATACGCGAGAGGGGCTTAACCTGACGGTTGATCTTGAGGCATTGCCCAGTCAAAACCCGCTGGATGAATTAACCCCTGAACAACGACAGTTGTTGTTGCAGTTTGTTGAGGAACAAAATCGCAACAATGTTTCCTGGAAAGTTCAACTATTGAATGATTGGCTAGAGGGTCGAGATTCGGGTCCGATCCAATTTGTGCGTGAACAATATGGATTGCAATGGCTGGATCGAGTGCAGCCTATTCATCTGGCTCACTATTTAGAAGAAAATTCATTGCGCTTGAAGGTCGGCGATCGCATTGAAGTTTCCAATAATCTCTGGGAATGGGTGCAAGACGATGGTCCCTGTAGCCGGGAATGGTTTTCCTGTGAAGTCATTGCGATCGCGGAAGCGGTGGATACCTCTGCCAGCCTGCCGACCAGCTACCACAACTATACAAACTGTATTATTCGGTTTGACAGTGGTATGGAGTACGAGATCCAAGGCGTGTATGAGTGGAATCGATACAACTGGCGATGGCTTTAAAGGCTCGAAGTCCACATGTGTGTCGTTGAGGTGTGGCGCGGCTTCGCCGCGCCACACCTCAACGACATTCGATGAAGCTGATGCTCTCTAAGCTTTTTGCTTGATATAGGTCTCTAATGCCTGTTTCATAACATCGACGGGAACGGGTTGCTTGAGCCAGAGTTCCAAAGCGGCTGCCCCCTGTTGAATCAGCATTTCTAACCCATCAATGGCGATCGCCCCTTGCGCTTGTGCCTGCTGCAAAAACAAGGTAGGTCGCGGCGTATAAATCAGATCATAAGCAATCGTATTGGCAGATACCTGTTGCATCTCGGTAGCACTGAGTGGAGACGCATCCACATGAGGATGCATGCCGATGGGGGTTGAGTTGACCAATAACGTTGCCTGGGGCAACAGATGGGGCAGGTCTGTCCAGGGGTGTACTGATAGATTGACCGGAAAAGGAGCCGTCGCCCAGCTTTGTTCGAAGTCTTGCAATTTTTTAGGGTCGCGTCCGACGACCTGAATTTGTGAACAGCCCAATTCGGCACATCCAGCCACCACTGCCCGCGCCGCGCCGCCATTCCCTAAGATAATTGCCGTTGCCGTGCTCCAATCCTGTCCGCTACGCCGTAGCGGTGCCAGAAACCCTGTGACATCGGTGTTCGTGCCACCCCACCCTTGCTCAATGCGATACACTGTGTTGACGGCACCAATCGCCTGTGCCGTCGGTGAGATCTCTGC
Source organism: Calyptranema fuscum S582 (assembly GCF_055793305.1). Taxonomy (NCBI): domain Bacteria; kingdom Bacillati; phylum Cyanobacteriota; class Cyanophyceae; order Oculatellales; family Oculatellaceae; genus Calyptranema; species Calyptranema fuscum. The sequence continues at coordinate 128,704 of NZ_JBSLYH010000009.1, read as the reverse complement.
CAACAAGGGCATAATGGCTTGCTTGTGAGGAATGGTGATACTGAAGCCTTGCAGGTTAATCGCCGCAAACCCGGCGATCGCACGTTCTAAATCTGGGGGTGCAATCGGAAACGGCAGATAGGCATAATCGACCCCAAGATGGGCGATCGCCGCATTGTGCATCACGGGCGATAAAGAGTGTTCCACGGGATACCCGATCACACCCAGCAGTTTTGTCTTCCCTGTAATCATGGGCTTAAGATAAAGGTTGCAGATAAGTGTTGCTACGCTAACATCGATTAAAGCGTGATTACGGTGACTCGGGGGCACTGGGGCTGGGCAGGTTTCGTCGGCTGCAATTGGGTAATGGTGGGTTGCAGACAGGTTGCAGAATCAACACGTCCTAACGCAGGTTTAAATAGCTCATGGGAATTGTATGTCAAAATCGAGTAGCGATGCATATTGAGTGACCATGCTGGGCACAATTCTAGGCAAGCGTTATAAAATTCTCGATGTATTAGGAGTAGGTGGGTTTGGTAAGACTTATCTGGCGGAAGATACCCACCCATCCGGCAATTGTCGTTGCGTTGTTAAACAGTTTAAGCCAGCTACTCAAGACACGCGATCGCTAGAAATTGCTCGCCGCCTGTTTAACAAAGAAGTTGAGATGCTCAAGCGGTTGGGGCAGCACGATCAAATCCCAACGTTTATCGACTTTTTTGAAGAGAATCAAGAATTTTATCTTGTTCAAGAATTAATTGAAGGACAGCCGCTCAGCGAAGAGTTTTCTCAGCACAAACTGAGTGAAGCGGAAGTGCTGGAATTTCTTCAGGATGCGTTGAGTGTTTTAGAATTTATTCATAAAAATCAGGTGATTCATCGGGATATCAAACCGGGCAACCTGATTCGCCGCAAACGAGACGGCAAGATTGTCGTTATTGACTTTGGTGCGGTTAAAGAAATCACAACCCAACTGGCAGGAGGGTCGGGGCAAAGCAGTTTTACGGTAGGAATTGGCACGCAGGGTTACACTCCCGCCGAGCAACTTGCCGGTAAACCTCGATTTTGTAGTGACATCTACGCATTGGGGATGACGGCAATTCAGGGGTTAACTGGGTTGCAGCCCTCTCAGTTGCCAGAAGACCCCGATACTTCAGAATATCTCTGGCAAGACTATGCCGACATCAGCCTGGGGTTGCGCTTCGTCATTAACCGAATGGTCAGGTTCCACCATAGCCAGCGCTATTTGAGTGCGGAAGATGCCCGGCGAGCATTGAAACAGGTGGCAGAGTTGCCTACTAATTTAACCGATATTCCCTTATCGTCTTTGTTGCCGCAAGGGTTGGTGGGCGATGAAACCCAGCCTGAGTTACTCAGCTTAGAAAGAACCGACTGGCGCAGTCAACTCAAGCTTGGATCACGGGTGGTGGCGATCGCCACTGTTGCGGTCACCAGTTTTGTATTGGGATTGCGTCAACTGGGCTGGCTAGAACCCCTGGAACTCGGGGTCTATGACCGGATGACCCAACTGCGACCCCAATTGCCGCCTGATCCCCGCTTACTCATCATTACCATTGGCGAACAAGATCTTCAGCGCCTCAATCGTCCGACCCCATCTGATAGAGATGTGGCGCGGGTCATTGCTAATTTAAACCAACACCAACCCAGAGTCATTGGCTTAGATCTGTATCGAGAGTTATCTCAAGCACCGGGGCAGGAAGAACTGTTGGCACAATTGCAATCGCCCCAGACGATCGCCATTATGAACTTGGGCAGCAGTACATCCCCACCGATTGACCCGCCTCCCGGCGTCTCACCCGACCGAGTCGGGTTTAATGACTTTCCCGTTGATCCCGATGGTGCCGTCCGCCGAGTGTTGTTGTTTGGCTCGTTGGGTTCGACAACCTATCACTCTTTTTCCCTGCGCCTTGCTTTGCAATATCTTGAGCTGCAAGGCATCAAACCTCAACAGAAGGATAAAACGTCAGACCTGATGCAACTGGATCAGGCAGTATTTCATCTTTTGGAACCGAGTTCAGGCGGCTACCATAACGCAGATACGGCTGGCTACCAAATTTTGTTGAGCTACCGCACTGGCGGTACGATCGCCACTCATATCTCGTTTATGGATGTGTTGGAAGGAAAGTTCAATCCGCAGTTAGTGAAAGATCGGATTGTGTTGATTGGAACCACGGCACCGAGTAGTAAAGATCTATTCAATACGCCTTACACGACCGGGCAAAAGGAAGACTATCAAATGCCGGGGGTGGTGCTGCATGCGCAGATCGTCAGTCAGATTTTGGATGCCGCGTTGAACTATCGCCCATTGTTTGGCTTCTGGCCGGAGTGGGCAGAAATTTTGTGGATTGCCGGGTGGACGGCGTTGGGAGGTGCGGTTGGCTGGTCGATTCGGCATCCCCTGCGGTTGGGCTTAAGTGGCATGGTGTTGCTGACTGTTTTGTCGGGCACCAGCTTTATTATTTTTCTGCAATATATTTGGGTACCTGTAATTGCTCCGGCGATCGCCACGATTTTTGCCGGGGGCAGCATTATCGTGTATCGGGCATATCGATTGCAACTGCAACAACGAGCATTAACTCAACTCTGGTGGGAAGATAACCCCTCATCGCGATCGGTGTCTCGCCGAGATGAGTAGTAATATAGCAGCCGAGAGCCTGGTTGAACGGGGTGCAGGGGTGGAACCCCTGGCTGGGGGCGCAGCCCCCACACCCCTCTCCTAACCATCTACTCAATTGCTATAGGATCCTGACAAAATTAAAACCCATAACTTTTTTGGGGGAGAGTGCGGCAGCCGCACTCTCCCCCAAAAAAGTTATAGGGGATAGGTACAGTTCAGGCGTTCAATGCCCGGACAAAATCTAGCAGTTGGTGTGCCATATGCAGTTTGCTACAGGAACCGATCGTCAATTGTCGTCCCTGGCTGTCTAAAAAAATTGCCTGATTGCGATCGCTGGCAAAACCACTATCGGGCAGATCGACTGGATTAGCCGCGATCGCATCTAATTTCTTTTGGCGTAATTTTTCCATAGCTGGGGGCAAAATGTCGCCCGTTTGCGCCGCAAAGCCGATCAAGCGCTGATGAGGTTGCTTATAGCCACTCAGCTCAGCGGTAATGTCGGGTACTGAGGTTAGCAATAACGAGTGCGGTAAAGACCGCTTGGGTAATTTTTCAGGACTATAGATTTTAGGACGTACATCTGCCACGGCTGCTGACATAAACGTCCAGTGAGCATCCGGAAAAAATTCCAGCAACGCCTTATGCATCTCGGCTGCACTGACCACAGGAACCAGATGTACCCCTTTGAGCATGGCAACCAGGCTAGAATCCATAGGCGCATGAACGACGGTGACGCTGGCCCCGCGATGTAGAGAGGCTTGTGCCAGCGCTGTACCCATTTTGCCAGTGGATGGATTGCCGATAAATCGTACGGGATCTAAGTGTTCGCGGGTGCCCCCCGTACTGATTAACACTTGCTTGCCTGCTAGATCGCGATTGCCTCGGGTATACAGCAACGATTGCAGATAAATCAAGATTTCGGCTGGTTCTGCCATGCGCCCTTGCCCTGTGCGATCGCATGCCAACAGCCCCGATCCGGGTCCAATCGCATGATAGCGAGGGTCAGACTGCAACAATTGCCAGTTCCAGCGCACCGATTGCTGATCCCACATTTCTGTATTCATCGCCGGAGCCAACAACACAGGGCACGCAGATGCCAGCACTGTATTCGCTAACAAATTATCGGCTAAACCATGCGACAACTTTGCCAGCGTATTGGCGGTTAACGGCGCTATCAAAAAAACCTCAGCCCACTCTCCCAACTCAATATGCAGCGGGCGATGATGGGTGGATTGCCAGAAACTTTGATCGGTATAAGCCGGATGACGACTCAGAGTCGATAACGTCAGTGGTGCAATGAAGCGCTGTGCCGCATCCGTGAGGATGACTCGAACTTCAGCCCCTTCTTTTGCCAGATGAGAAACAACTTCGCAAATTTTGTAAGCGGCAATGCCACCCCCAACCCCAACTAAGATTCGTCTGCCCTGAAACATAGTGAGTTGACCGAATTAAAAATTCAAAGCGGACAATTAAGACGCAGCTGCATCCTCTTTAATTTCTAATTCTCATGTGGGGATGATTTGTAGCATGAGCAAGCCCATGCTACAAATCATCCCCACGTTTGTAGGACTAATACCCATTCTCTAAAACCTCACGACAGAGCTTGAAAGAGACGGTATGGGAGACAGAGCCTTCCACACCGGGACAAAGCTCCCTCAACCCTTATGGGTAGCCCAAACTTAAGGAATTGGTATAACTTAATCCCTGAGGAATGAGAATTAAATAAGACTCCAGGCTTCACTCTGGGGGAAGTGCGACGACAATGCCGTATCTTCCAAAACCCATTCCTATGTTATTTAATCTTTGAGCTTAAGCTTTAATTCTTCATGCTTCATCGTAAGGCTCTATATCTAGCAAATAAAGATAAGGCTCAGCCAACTCTGGACGTTGAAAGGCGATCGCCCTGAGCAAATGCCAATCATTTAACCCTTCAAAGGCATTCGCATATTCATCTTGTTCTAGTCGCTTGGCTAAATCAGCGATCGCTTCGGTGCTCATTCGAGCAATATCTTGCTCCGAAAACGGCAAAGTTCTCATAGTCAAACCCCTCTCTGGCAACGCATTTGACCCACTTGACAAGAGTTTGGAAATGCGCTTTATCCTTATCCTACGCCCTTTAAGGGAATTCACCCAAGTAAAATGGCGACTTGCTCAAAAAACTTTGCATGATCTTCAAAACAGACGGCTGAATTTCATGTCCCATATCCAGTTCGTGATACTCCAGCGGTGCATCTAGTTTTAGCAGTGCATCCTTGGCTCGATGAGCTGCAACCAATGGCACGACGCCATCTTGGCGACCATGCACCAGCAGGACGGGCGCGATCGGCAGGTCGCTGGGTTGCAATGGGCTATGCAAATAGCCACTCAGCACCATCAATGCTCCTAACGGTAACCGAGTTCCCAGATCTAGGGTCATTGCGCCGCCCTGAGAAAACCCTGCCAGCACCGTTTTTGACAGCGGCACACCTGTGCTATCGGATAGCGAATTCAACCAGTCGAGCAATAGCTGCCGACTTTTAGATAATTGCTGACCTTCGGGCAGATCCGACCGTGCCCCTAAATCCTGAAGGTCTTGCAAATTAGAGTTTTCCGGGAAGCCGTACCACATTCTGCCGGTTGGCGAATAGGGATGTGAAAAAGGGGCATTGGGGCAGAGAAACTGATAATCCGGTAAATCTAGGTAAGCCGATAAATCAACCAGGTCATAATAGTTTGCACCCCAACCGTGGAGCAACACGATCAAGCCTTTGGGCGGCTGTCCGGTTCGCGTTGGCACCGAGATTACTTCTAAAGACAGGGCTTTGCCTCCACACAATCACATCTATTCCCCATAATACGGACGGGGTGCGAGTTCTGCTGATTTCGGTTGCACAGACTTCCACAAATGGACACAACTGGACTCGAACCAGTGACCCCTACGATGTCAACGTAGTGCTCTAACCAACTGAGCTATGCGTCCGCACGATTTAGTACAGTAACACAGGATGATAGACAAAAGCAAATGTTGTTTAGGATCACAAATTAATTAAAACCCGGACGTTTATGTTTGGCAGCGCGGCGGAGCCGCGCTGCCAAACATAAATCTTCGGTTTTATTAAATCCATGATCCTTAGCGTTTATCTTGAGCGATCGCTCCTACGGTGCCGTTTACTGCCTGAAGATAATCACTAACGGCTAGATAAATCATCAGTCCGCGCATTCCCGCAGAGACAGCAACCTGGTCAAATAGCTCGATGGTTTCATCCACGTAAACCGGGTAGTCGCGTTTGCAGGCGATCGCTGTAACACCGCCGCGAATATACCCTGTCAGGGGCTGCACATCTTTGAGGGCGACGGGATCAACTTTACGGTTGCCGCTGAGTTTTGCCAGACCTTTGAGATCAAGCTGCATGTTACCGGGAATCACTGCCAAACAAACGCCAGTGCGATCGCCTCGGGTGACCAATGTTTTAAAGACTTCTTCGGCTGGCAGTCCTAATTTCGCGGCAGTGCTTTCGGCTGCCAAATCATCGGGATCAACGTCATAGGTCAAAAGTTGGTAGGAAATTCCTAAGCTATCCAAGATTCTTACAGCGTTGGTTTTCATCGGCATTCCAGAAAGGTAGAACCAGGCGATCGCCTGCCCTGGTCAACTGGGTAGTGGTATTGATTGAAGAGTTTTGATGGCGCGATCGCCCAGGCGGTTGAAAGGGCGTCATATCCAGTCCTAATGGCAAAAAATAAGTGCCCCTGTCAAAGTCTATCTTCTGATATCCAGCAAAGTAGCCAGAACTAGTTAAAATCACTCATATCCCTATGGTCAGGGCAAAACAGGTCTGGAGCTATGCATAGTCTGACACTTTCTCTCGCGACACATGATCAGCAAGTTGCACAATTCAAGCAACTCCAGGCTCAATTAAGCGATCGCTGGCACTCCCTCGATCAAGCAAACCTGGCAGGGCAAGATATTTTGGTGATTCCCTCGCTCAGCCTCGATCAACGAGAACTGCGCAAAATTCAGGGCATTCACCATTACGAAGAACGGTTGTTATTTTCGCTGATTCGCCTGCGCAATCCCGATACACGCATTATTTATGTAACGTCACAGCCGATTCATCCCAGTGTGATCGACTACTATCTGCAATTGCTGCCCGGTATTCCCTTCTCCCATGCTCGCGATCGCCTGCTGTTGTTTTGCACCTACGATACGTCCTATCGGGCACTGACCGAAAAAATTCTTGAACGCCCTCGCTTGCTGTCGCGCTTGTCTAAAGCCATTCGTCAGGGACAGGCGTTTATGATCTGCTATAACTCCACCGTGCTGGAGCAACAACTGGCAGTAAAGCTGGGCATTCCCATGCTAGCCGTCGATCCAGACCTACTCTATTGGGGGACTAAGAGCGGCAGTCGGCAAATTTTTGCGGCAACGGGTGTACCGCATCCCGATGGTAGCGAGTTGGTGTGGAACCCAGACGATTTAGCGGCAGCAGCGGCTGAACTCTGGGAACGTCAACCCGACTTGCAGCGGATTGTCGTCAAACTCAATGAAGGCTTTTCCGGGGAAGGGAATGCTCTGCTCGATCTGCGAACCCTTCCCCACGTTGCACCCGGAACGGGGTCTACCTCCGAACGGGTCGCTACCATTCGCGATCGCTTTGAGCATCTTAGTTTTCAATGCGCTACAGAAACCTGGGAAAACTTTAGTAGCCGCATTCCTGAGCTGGGCGCGATTGTGGAAGCTTTTATTGAAGGTGAAGAAAAGCGATCGCCCAGTGTACAGGGAAACATTACCCCCACTGGAGATGTGGAAATTCTCTCGACCCACGACCAAATTTTGGGTGGTCCCGATGGTCAGATCTTTTTAGGATGCCGCTTTCCAGCCGATGAAAGTTATCGATTGCAACTGCAAGAATATGGATTGCAAATCGGCAAATATTTAGCCAAAAAAGGTGCTCTGGAACGCTATAGCGTCGATTTTGTAGCGGTTCGGCATCCTCCCCATAGTCGCGCGCCCTGGCAGATTGAGGCGATCGAAATTAACTTGCGCAAAGGGGGTACTACCCACCCCTTTATGACCTTGAAATTGTTGACGAATGGTCATTACGACTATGAAACAGGCTTATTTTATAACCAGCAAGGCACTCCCAAGTACTATATTGCTACCGACAATCTGCAACATGAAAACTATCGCGGACTGATCCCCAGTGACTTGATGAACATCATCGTTCACCACGATCTGCAATTCAAAACCACTACCGAAACAGGCAGCGTGTTTCATTTGATTGGGTGCCTGTCTGAGTTTGGCAAAGTCGGGCTGACCAGTATTGGCAACTCCCCTGAAGAAGCAGAAGCGATTTATGAAAATGTTCGGTCTGCGATAGATCAGGAAACCCAGGTCTCTAATCTGGCAAACTGGAACATTTAACATGAGATTCCTGATTCCGCTGGTAGGAATTGCCTTCGTTCCCCTACACTGTGCTGCAAGTACAGAAACGGTGTGGTGGGTCGCGGAGCGACCCACCACACCGTACTGAATTAACCCGCACAGCGCTATATAAATAAGAGATTGAATCGTTTGCAGGGGCGAACGACCGTTCGCCCCTGCAAACGCATCTCTTACAACACATCATCGACGTGATGTAATGCTTCTTCCTATGTCGCAACGCCAGAGACAATGCCCCACAGAAACCGTTCAAACGGACCTTCGTCCGCATTCAGATGGACTTTTCGTGCCCAGGTGTAAACATCGAGACTGACATGACCGCTGTCGTGTTTGCCCAAGGTTCCTTTTTGGATGGAGATGTTGCCGAGTAGGGTGATCCAATGGTTGGGTACGGCAATCGGCAGATCGGTTTTGCTAGCAATGCTTTTGCCCAGGAGTCCTTCAGCCGTAATCAGAGCAAAGGCGACGCCCCCTTTGGCAATCACTTCGCTGGCGTGGTGCAGCGCACTCAGGTCACCCATCAAATAGGTGTGATCGTACTTGACGGTTTTGTATCCCAAAATTTCGCTGACCCAGCCTTTCATCTCCCAAGATTTGGTCATGCCGCCGAGATTGCGGACGATTTCGGGGGCTTCGGGTTCAACTGGAAAGATTAAATTTTCTGACTCGCGCAAACTGGCTAACACCATCCAGTCTGCCTGTCCCATTTGCAGATTACCTTTACTGGCTTGGCGCAATTTTTCAGACACGACAATCGGTCGAGTTTTAGCAGCAAACCGTCCGGCTTCAAATAAACCCCGACAGATCTCGACATAGCGAACGGGTTGTTTGCGAATGAGTTCAAACAAGATCGAAGCAGGACCACAAAACGGCTGATGTCCCTGGTTAACTTTGAAGGGGTCTGTCACCCGCGATCGCATTTCTGCCACGATCGTTTTTTTATCGAGATAAGGCCACATACCCTGGAGAAGCGATGTTTCAAATGCGGCGATCGCTTCTAAAGCGCGTTGTTTTGCTGTAGCCGTTGGATCGGATGTGGGGGTTGTCATGGGTGGGGGGTGGGGATGGTAAGAGGTTGCAGTGTTACAGATACCCTTTATCAGGTTGGGTAGGGCATCTATGGCGCTATTGAACCGCTATTAGGAAGAAACACTCTAGCTCAGGAAAATTACGGGCATGAAGATAGGTTTTGTTATCAAGGCGTTGGGCAGGGTTGCGTCTGGGTATGAATTTGCTGTGAAACCAAAGGTTTCACAGCAAATTCATACCCAACACCAGCCTCATTGAGAGAGGCGTGCGGGAGGATTTTTTGCGGGAAATCGCGCAATCCGTAAGAATAGAAGGGTCATCAAATGATGTCCCGCAATGGTGAATTGCAATAAAAGTTTAGGGTAGAGAAAATAGCGATCGCATGGCAAAACATACGCAAGCACATATGTCCAAAACCATTGAGAAAAGCCAGTCGCGGTTTCTCAAAGAGCGGACAAAAAATCAGATGGAATATTATATGGGGGCAAAGCTCATCGAGATTGGCATCGATCCCAAATCAGCCGTCTACCGCTGGTCGGTCGAAGATAAGGGCAACAGCGAAGTGTGGACGTATAGTGCCTATTGGGGTGACTCTAAAGATAAGTTGTCATAATCCAATATTGCAGAACCAGAACCCTGCACCCCGTCCTAATGAACCAGACGAAGAGCGGGTTGGGACAGGGATGCGGGGGTTGTGCCCCCGGACAGAGGTTTCACCCCTGCACCCCGTCCCAATTAAGGATCGTGGATTAAATAAGACCGAATATTGAATCATTTGCAGGGGCGAACGGCCATTCGCCCGTACAACACATCATTGACGTTATTTAATTTTCATTGCTAACCATCCAAGTGCTATAGAAGCGCGTCATGCGTCTGGGTCACATCACACGGTTTTCCTGAAAGCACGAGTTAACGATTTACCGCGCAAAGCCTACGGTTTGCAAAATGCTGAACGGACTCAGATCTTTCAGGCGTTGTAGTTGCTCTGCATTGCGTACCAGCAAGGCTCCGGCAAATCCGAGGGAATTGACGGCGATCGCTTCATAAGCGTCGTGCGATCGCGGCACCAGCATCATCCACTGTCGGGTTGCCAGCAAATTATAGGCACCCGTTTGTTGCTCTGTAACGACGCCTTCCTCGCCAATCATGCCGACAGCGCGTAAGAGGTCATGATAGAGGCGGAGGCTACCTTGAGCCGCGTCTGAGATAGAATTCCAGTGCTGGGGGAAAGGGGCGATCGCATGGACAAAGGGCAATGCTGGAGATGTGCCTACAGGGTCTGTGATCGAGTCTAATGCCATGGCAGCTTCGATCGGCACACGGACGCCATCGGGTGAGAGGGGCAGAGGCACCAGTTGCAAATGTTTGTGGCGTTGGCTGGCACCTGCCAATTTACCGCCATTGTAGAAAGCCAGCCCATCGATTTCTGTTAGACAGAGCCACATCGCCTCAAAGTCACGCAGATTTAGCCAGTCATCTTGCTCTTCGAAGGCGCGGGTCACCATCAGTAGGTGGTGATCGACCACATTGAATTTGTTGAGCAAACACAGATGGGTATCAGAAAGATGGGCAACAAATAACTCTTCTTCGTAGGGTAAGAAGGGATTGAATGCTTTGCCGGATGTGCTGGTTTGCTGCTGTTTCTGCTGGGCGGCATCTTTGCGAGCTAAGTTGGCTAGAACCCGAACTAAAAACGGCACGTCCGCTTGTTCAACCCACTCATAGTCTGTTGGGATGGACTGTAGCGCACCACATTGCAGCGCCTGTTGGCTGCGATCCAGAATTGTTTCCCATAGCCAACCGGGTTCTAGGAACGGGTGTTCGGTTTGCAGTGGCGTGTTCCCAAGCATAGAGTTGTTTTGACGGTAAGATATGGCACGAAAACCCGGACGTCTGTTGTCACAAGCGCGGCGGCGCGTAGTGTCTGAACAGCAATCTTGAGTGTTATGGAATCGTGGAGAAGACGGTTACATGGCACTGTAAATGGGAATGTCGTTATTCTTTTTGAACGGGGGAAATATTTTCAAACCATCCGCTTTTCCAAAAGAAAAAGATCAACCCTCCGGCGATCGCAATCATAAACATCCAGCACAGCACATAGGCATAGGGAACGTTAAGCTCTGGCATGTTTCCAGGTACGTCTGGGTTAAAGTTCATGCCATAGACGCCAGCAATAAAGGTTAGGGGAATGAAAATGCTGGAAATCACTGTCAGCAGTTTCATAATTTCGTTCATTTTATTGCCAACGGAGGATAAATACACGTCCATTAAGCTAGATGCCAGTTCTCGATATGTTTCTACCATATCCAGCACTTGCACGGCGTGGTCATAGCAGTCGCGTAAATAGACACGCACCTCTTCACTGACAAGGGTATTGCCATCCCGAATCAGGCTATTAATGGCGTCCCGCTGCGGCCAAATCGCCCGGCGGAGGGTCAATAGTTCGCGTTTAATGGCATAAATTTTTTCCAGGGTTTTACGGCTGGGACGCATCACTACTTCGTCTTCCAGGTTTTCCAACCGTTCGCCATAGAGTTCTAATACGGGGAAAAATCCGTCGATGATCGTGTCAAGTAATGTATAGGCTAGATAGTCTGCCCCATGCCGACGGATGCTGCCTTTGCTCGTACGAATGCGATCGCGCACCGGGTTGAAGGTATCCAGTTCAGGTTCTTCTTGAACAGTCAGCAAATAATATTTCCCTAAAATAAAACTGACCTGCTCAGTATAAAAGCCTTCGCCATCATCTTCGGGCATCACCATGCGAGTGATCAACACTAACTGATCGTCATATTCCTCTACCTTCGGGCGTTGAGGCACATTGACAATGTCTTCTAACACCAGAGGATGCAGATCAAAAACACCCCCCAAGCGTTGCAAAATTTCTTCGCTACCCAACCCCTGAACATCGACCCATGATACAGATTCGGTGTCTAAATAGGGCGCGCACGCTTCAGGAGTGGGCACTTGTACTCGGGTTGCTCGATGTTCGTTATAGTCGATCAGCACGATCACGGGCGGTGGTGCATCTTTGACAATGCTTAACGTCCCAGGAATGCTGCCCGGTTCATCATAGAAGTAATCAAAATAGGCTTCGTTTTCCTCGTCGTTGTCTTTGCTGCCGGGACTGATCAGATCCAGCAGTTGCGATCGCATGGGTAAGTCTGGAGAACCCGATGGCGTGGACTTTTGCGGAGGTTTGGGCGGTTTACTGGTCATAGTGCGAGCTTACATACCTATTCACAGGTAATCCTATGCAATTGTTCCCATATCTGACCAGTACAATAAGCTGCTAACTATAGCAATTCTTAATGGCGTGAAGTCCAATGTGTTGTGAGAGAGCCGCGCGGTTCGCGCGGCTCTCTCACAACAACCGTAATCTATCCAGGTGCGAAGCGCTATAGATCCGTGCCATTAACTTATGAGAAACGGGTACGGATAATCCGTTCTCCGGGGTCGCGATCGACTGCCGATAACCCCAAATCTCGTACTACAAAGGATCGTTGCAACCACCGATCGAAGCCGTCATAACGGGGCACAAATGACGATCGCCCGTGAACGGTACGACGATTGTCGATGCACAACAGATCCCCCATATCAAGTTTGACGCCCTGATAGACAGAGGCGATCGCCTCCTTTAAAGCTTGCAATGCCGCTTCGGCTGCGGATGTTAAGGGTTCCATCAAATCTTCGTCATAGTTAAGAAATGGGTCGTTGCGGTTGCCATACAGCACTGGCAGGGTGGGACCATTGCCTTTGGTCGTGTCTAGATTGCCAAAGGAATAATCGATCCCCGTTCGATAAACGGGCTGAAACAATAGGTCTCGATGCTCTGGTGAGAGCAGGGGCAGGGCATGACTGATGCTGGCGTAGGTTGTCTCTGCAAGGCGATCGTGATCTGGGCGCAGGCAAAATAACAATAGAAATTCGGGTGGATAGGGATGAAACACGGTTTCACGATGAAACTGCAACCGCGTTTTAGAACCGCTGGAGGCTTGCACCTCTTCGTTGCCTTTGACCGGAGCCAAATTTTGGAATAAGTCTCCGTTTTTCTCTTGAATGTAAGACACCAGATGCCCCAAACGGCTGCCCACCATGGCTAAGCACCGTTCACTGACAAAAGTTTTCTTTTCGGGCGATCGCTCCGCATCGGGGGGCGTATGGACGTGATATAGCCCTGGATCGATCGGCAATCCTCGCAGCAACAAGATGCCTGCCGTATTGGAGCGTACCTGAAACTCTAACAACGCCCGACGGACATACCGTGGCATTTCGTCTGCTCGCATTTCGCAGTCAAACAAAAACTCTTCTGTTTGCTGATAAGGATTAGAACCCGGAGCCAGAAATAGATGCAGGGTCTCTTCGTCAAACCCACGACAATCGATTACCTGAACGGCGGCTGCCGAAGTCGTCGAAGCCTGCACCATATCTACCCCATCCGCGTGTTAAATCCGCTGAAAATATTTTTGTACCTCAATCCTAGTCTTCCCAAGAATGTCTGTCTGTAGTTTGTTACGGCAAGCAATATAGCCATTTGTGCCTGAATCGATGACGGGCGGTATGAGGCGATCGCACCTGTCACGCTGGGGACAAGACAAAAGAATGCGGTGACGCGGCAGAGCCGCGTCACCGCATTCCCGATCATGGATTTGATCCGATGATCAAATTAGAGTTTAGTGCCACATTCTGGGCAGAAGTTGTGCTGGGTAGAGTTGACCGTGCCACAGTTATTGCAGGTCATCGATTCTGCGTCTGCGTCTGACTGCGGACGTTGAGGCAGACCAATCATCTGAGCATTGCTCTTACCCGGAGCAACCATGGGATAGCAGTTTTCGTCTTTGACCACCTGGGCATCGACTAACACAGGACCATCATGTGCCAGCATTTCGGCGATCGCATCTTGCAATTCAGAGCGATCGCGAATGACCATACCCTTAATGCCAAATGCATCCGCTAATTTAACAAAATCGGGCATCCCCGTTTGCATATTCGAGCAGGAATAGCGCTCACCGTAAAACGCTTGCTGCCACTGGCGCACCATGCCTTGCCAACCATTGTTGATAATGATGGTTTTGACCTTAATCTCATACTGAGCCACCGTTGCCAACTCTTGCAAGTTCATCTGGAAGCTAGCATCACCGCTAATACAGATGACTTCTTCATGGGGCAGTGCAATCTTGACGCCCATCGCCGCCGGTAAACCATAGCCCATGGTGCCCAGACCGGCACTGGAGATCCATTGCCGAGGTCCACTCTTGAGAAACTGAGCTGCCCACATTTGATGCTGCCCGACATCGGTGGTGTAGTAAGCCTTAGGAGATTGCCGTCCAACTTCTACAATCACCTCTTGAGGCGTGAGTCCTTCGGCACGGTGAGGTACAACTAACGGATAGTCTTGCTTCCAGCGATCGATCCGTTGTAGCCATTCCTGCGTTTGCGTCGGATTTGGGATAATACCCTCTTCCAGATCGCGACGCAGCAATGCCTTCAGCACATGCTTCACATCCCCGACAATGGGTACGTCTGGCGCACGATTCTTACCCACTTCCGCCGGATCCACGTCGATATGAATCACCTTGGCATGGGAGGCAAACTCATCTAACTTACCCGTCACCCGGTCGTCAAACCGCGCCCCCACGGCAATGAGCAAATCACACTCGGTCACAGCGAAGTTGGCATAGGCAGTGCCGTGCATCCCCAACATGGCAACGGATAGAGGATGGTGCTCATCAAACGCACCTTTCCCCATCAGCGTCGTCGTAACGGGCAAGCGGAATCGTTCTGCTAGAGCTGCCACTTCGACATGCGCATCTGCACTAATGGCACCACCACCCACATATAACAAGGGGCGTTGGGCTTCGCGAATCAGCTTCAGTGCTTGAGCAATTTGCCGAGGGTTGCCCTTGACTGTAGGACGATATCCCGGCAACTTCACAGACCCTGGCTCAACGGGAATGTAGTCAAATTCTTCTAACCCAACATCTTTGGGAACGTCGATGAGAACAGGACCGGGGCGACCCGAACGGGCGATATAAAATGCTTCTGCCACAATCCGTGACATATCTTTCGGGTCACGCACCACATAAGAATGCTTGACGATGGGCAGCGTAATGCCGTAGATGTCAGTTTCCTGGAACGCATCGCTACCGATGGAAGCGCGCCCTACCTGCCCCGTCACGATCACCATCGGGATCGAGTCCATTTGGGCAGTCGCAATTCCGGTCACCAAATTGGTTGCACCGGGCCCGGAGGTGCCAAAGCAGACCCCGACTTTTCCAGTCGCACGGGCGTAGGCATCAGCCGCATGGGACGCCCCTTGTTCGTGTCTGACCAGAATATGCTGAATCCCTCCGATTGCTTCTGCCCGATAAAGCTCATCGTAAATCGGCAAAATCGCACCACCGGGATAACCAAAAATGTGTTGTACACCGTGACGTCTCAGACCGTCAATGAGAGCAAATGCCCCCGTTGCACGGGTTGCAGAGACAGACGTATGGGATGAGACTGAAGAAGATGAGACCGAAGAAACTGGAGAAACCGCAGTTTCCAGAGACGCAGAAGTTATCGTTTTGGGAGACATCGGGACAGCCTTAGGCATAGCTTAGATTTGTATCTATTGATGCACTATTTTGGTAATACTTCAGTCTAATTCCGATGCTACATTCCTGTCGATAGCCCTTTGCTGGCTATATCAATGGCTTGAAACATTCAGCCGCCTTGCGTTAAGGTATTCAGCGGCATTTCCGACGATCGCTGAGCTATCAAGGTTTTCTGACACGTTACAGTTCGCAATAATGATCGGCACTTTTCTAGGGTGAATGGCATTGAGCGATCGCCCATCCAGATATCTATGCTGCCTGGAAACCTGCCCTGTTATCGGTTTTATGCCGTTTGCGATCGCTCTGTTGATCGGGTTAATAGGCTTAAAATAAACTCGCCTGCCGTCGTCGCTTGGGGTGGATCAGATTGATCCCAAAGATTAGATAGAGATTTACTTGAGATTGAGTTTTGTTGAGATTTAACCCACCATCCCTGAACGGTTTGGGGCGATCGCCACATCTGCAAATGTTCGACCGGCGGGTCTGCGTAGAAACTCTCGTGTCCGGCTCCCAATAGCGCAGAACTCCAGTGCGTAAAGTAGTCATGACTCAGGCGATAAACAGGAAAGCAAGCAGCGAGTGGTACGCCCCAACCATCGATCGCAATCAAGCCTTGAACAGATTTCCCTATACCTTGTAATACGGTGGCTGCACCGATTGCTGCCACGACGCCTGCACTAAACGCAAGAAAGACTAAGGGTTGATGGATCGCGTTAGGTTGCTGATGCAAAAAATTGAGGAGATGGAAAGCGGAATAGGCTGGATATTGCTCTACAGGAAAGATTAAATAATCGAATGAATATTCATCAGTAAACCTGTTTAGCCATGTCATCAATTGGGTGGTCAATTCTTTTTCATGAAATCCGGGACAAATGACGAGATACACATCAGTCTCCTAGGCGTGTTTTACGACCCTTATTAATTGTAGGGTTGGCGATCGCATCCCATTGATTTCTAACTCATATTCTGACGAGATGGATTAAAGAAATAGAAGCAGAATCACCTGCATTCAGGAGCTGTAACACAATGAAAATAATTGAAAATTTTTGATGAGATTGTAAGTCAAGATTTTATGAAGAGCGTCATAATCTAAGTATATACGCGCAGCGTGACCCAATAAAGATTCAGAAAAAATTACCCAATATCAGCCGAAACGACGTTAATTAACTCGTTAAATAGGGTTGGAATTAGGACGAAAAAACGTCTTGATCACGATCAAACTCACGACTCAAAGTTGATCGGAAATTAATATTCGTCTGCTAAAGAAACTACTATCAATTTGCAAGCGACAGGCTGAAAACTATAGCCTATGGATCATGGTGCAAAGAGTGCAACCCTATCCTCTGAGCTGTGATGAGTTCTGGTGAAATGGGGATAAAAATAACTACTATTAATTCACGATATTTCACGATATTGACTCATCAGGGATAGTGAATTCCAGCTTCAGATTCATTCCCCGATGACGTGATATGCCAAATTCATTAATGCTAACGACATAAACATTTAGGCATCCATAGGAGTTCAACTATGAGCAGGAAAATTGTCAATTTAGTTACGCCAGTCGTGCTGGACGAAACGAAGAACGTTCTCAATGAATACCCTAAGGCTTCTTGTCGAAGTGCGTTTGCGTTACCCGAGCTCCACCATAAACTGATTGCGTATGTTCTCACCCGCACTCCAGGTATCTATGCAGTTATCGAAGAAGCCGAGGAATCTGTGTTCAATGACAAGCCCGTCTACTGTTCTGTAGAGCATCGCCAGCAGATTAAGACCTTGATCTGCGAAGGGATAGAACATATTTTGCCGGAATCGAACAGCCTGCATCAGTCTGTTTCGAGGGAGGAAGAGTTAACGTCTTCAACGAATCTTTCTAGCTGGTTTGGTTAACCCCACGTCAGAGTGACCCAAAATTAGACCGGATCGAGATCGCTTTCTGATGCTCGCCATTGCGAGGATTGTGCATTTAAGTAGATCACTCGAATATCTTCCGGTAGCACCGCTTCCAATTGTTCGTAACTGGTTTGTAATTGGGTGCGGACTTCTGCTGGAGTGATCACCTCTCCCTCGGCTTGTAAATAGGCTGCAATCCGAGTTTCGCTCCAGTGGAACGTTTGTGCCATCAACACGATTAACCGCTGAACAGGTTGTAGTTGATCGAGGGCGCGTTCTAAATAACACCAGAAGGGAGGTGAGGCATTTTTGAGAGAATAGTGAATATCTTCAACGGCAGGTAAATCAGCCTGGTTAATGCAGACAGCGGTCAGGTTGATCAGCCAGCTTTGCAGGTTTAACGGTTCTGCATGAGGCGATCGCAAATCTAGCCCACCCAATTCGTGATAAATATGTCGCCAGGTAATCGCAAACAGATAGTCTGCCTGAACGGGCGATCGCGCCGTGTGACGAATCAGGCTATAAACAATGGGACTATAGCGACAAAACAGCGCCGTAAAATATTGACCTGAGTCGGGATGCCGTTGGAATAGCGTCAGTAACTCTTGGTCGCTGTAATGCTGGAGTGACTTAACCAGCGAATGATTACATTCAGGAAATTGAGGAATTTGCACGGTTCTTTAGCAGGGCAAGGAGCGATTCAAACGCTGAAAAAATCAGCTAAGTTGCTCCCAATATACCTACAGTTTTCGTCGATAACACATTCCTAAACTAAATTTATTTTAGGGTCTGTTTTAGAAGTTATTTTTTCGTGCGCGAAGCGCACGAAAAAAATCCTCTTAGCAATTTTTAAAACACGCCCTGGGACGTGCCCAACTCCCCCTCGGCAATCTTCCTGCGAAATAGGTTGCTACGCGTCTAGGTAGATCGCGGGTGTTGTGAGAGAGCCTCGCTTCGCGAGGCTCTCTCACAACACCTTGTATTTCACGCCATTGAGAACTGCTATGGGATCGGGGTTATAAGCTTTCGGGTTCTTGACCTGAAACGACGGGTGCAATGGTCTTGAGTTGCAGGCTAGGATGCTCACCTTCTACTTGCTGACAGTTCCACTCGTTGCGGAACAGCAGCACCGGACGACCCCAGCTATCTTTCACCGTGACGGTATTAAACAGGCGTCCGACCTTTTGCAATGCCTCCCAGCCACCCCCCACCCAACGAGCAACGCTGTAGGGCAGCATTTCGATGTGGGTCTCAACGCCATATTCATTTTGTAAGCGGAACTGCACGACTTCAAACTGAAGCTGCCCTACCGCTGCCAGAATGGGGTCGCGTTTTGCTTCGTCAGCGGAGTACATAATTTGCACTGCCCCTTCTTCTCGCAGTTCATTAACCCCTTTACGAAACTGCTTGAATTTGGAAGGGTTGGGATTTTTGAGATAGGCAAACAGTTCTGGTGAAAAGCAGGGGATGCCTTCGTATTCCAGTTTTTGCCCCATATAAATGGTGTCGCCGATAGCAAATACCCCGGGGTTATTTAACCCGATAACATCACCGGGATAAGCTTCCGATAGGGATTCTCTCCCTTGACCAAATAGCTTTTGAGGATGCGATAGGCGGACGACTTTGCCCGATCGCGCATGACTGACGACCATATCTTTCTCAAATTTGCCCGAACAGACGCGCACAAAAGCAACGCGATCGCGATGTTTGGGATCCATATTGGCCTGGAGCTTAAACACAAATCCAGAAAACTCGGGATGATCGGGGGTAATTTCACCCAGGCTGCTGCGACGGCTACCCGGTTTCAAGGCATATTCTAAAAACGCATCCAAAAACAGCTCCACACCAAAATTGGTCATGGCACTGCCAAAAAAGACGGGAGTCATTTTGCCTTGATGCACCAGATCGAGATCAAACTCTGATCCGGCAGCTTCTAAGACTTCCAGTTCTTCTTTGAGCTGATAATAAAGGTCTTGTTCCAATACCTCTTCGATCCGGGGGTCTCCCAGATCCATCACGGTATCAACGGCTTCCCGACTACCGTGGGCACTGCGTTCAAACAGGTGAATTTGGCGTTTCCGGCGATCGAAAACTCCTTTAAAGCGATCGCCCATGCCAATCGGCCAATTCACGGCATAAGTCTTTAAACCCAGCTCCTGTTCAATCTCATCCATTAGCTCCAACGGATCGCGCCCCGGACGATCGAGCTTATTGAAGAATGTGAAAATTGGGATCGAGCGCATCCGGCAAACTTCAAACAACTTCCGGGTTTGCGGCTCTAAGCCTTTGGCAGCGTCTTCTAGCATGACGGCATTATCTGCCGCCGCTAAGGTGCGATAGGTGTCTTCACTAAAATCTTGGTGCCCAGGTGTGTCGAGCAGATTAATAAAGTAACCACCATAGAGAAATTGCAACACCGTCGAAGTAATCGAGATGCCTCGCTGTTGCTCCATTGCCATCCAGTCGGACGTGGCGTGTCGCTGTGCCCGTCGGGCTTTGACCGCTCCCGCTTCGTGAATTGCCCCGCCGTACAGGAGCAATTTTTCGGTGAGAGTTGTTTTTCCGGCGTCCGGGTGCGAAATAATCGCAAAGTTCCGTCGCCGCTGAATGTGAGTCTGCAATTCGGTCTGAAGTTCGGTGGACATGCCAGGGTCAGTTAAAGGGATATAGAATTTTTCTCAAAAACCTTTGTAAACCCAATCTAATTTGGGCAACGAGAGCTTGCCGCACTAATAGAGCCAGCTAAGGAATGGGAATTAAATAACTCCGATGATTTGTTGTACGGGCGAACGGCCGTTCGCCCCTCCAAACGATTTAATATTCGACCTTATTTAATCCACGATCCTAAACGTTTTACAACGGGGGTGCAGGGGTGGAATCCCGGCGTGGGGGCGCAGCCCCCAGCCCCCATGTTGCAAAATTTAGTGTTTGCAACACCAGCCAACTCTCGTAGTCAAAATAAAATGAGGGATATCTACTCTATTTTGCTTCAGAGTAGAGGGTTTCGACATGGGTCAATGTCAGTATCAATGGCTGGGTCGCTATC
Organism: Calyptranema fuscum S582; assembly: GCF_055793305.1. Taxonomy (NCBI): domain Bacteria; kingdom Bacillati; phylum Cyanobacteriota; class Cyanophyceae; order Oculatellales; family Oculatellaceae; genus Calyptranema; species Calyptranema fuscum. Next base: position 108,101 of record NZ_JBSLYH010000009.1, on the reverse strand, counting down.
GCAAATGACTTGCCGAAGACGTCTCTCTGCCATTCGGCTCTGGATCGTAATTATCAGACTCTGGGGTCTTTTGGGTTAGTTGGCGTTGCTCAAACCCACCCCGATTGGCGGAGTCTTGCAGATGGTGTAAGGTATCGGCAAAATCGCGAATGCCTTGAAACTGACGATAGACCGAGGCAAAGCGTACGTAAGCCACTTCATTGAGCCGTTGTAAGTGATACAACACCAGTTCGCCAATTTCGTTGCTAGAGACTTCCCGAGTGGCTCGTTGTTGCAACTCTGCCTCAATTTCATCAACTAAATTTTCTAAATCGAGTTGGGGAATGCCCGTTTTTTCGCAAGCTCGCATAATGCCACGCAGCAATTTAGAGCTATCAAACGACTCGCGATCGCCATTTCGTTTAATCACCACAACAGGGACAAACTCGATTCTTTCGTACGTTGTAAACCGCCGACCACAGCTCAAGCATTCTCTTCTCCGGCGAACGCTCTGACCTGATTCTGCCGATCGCGATTCTAATACCCTGTTATCGGTAAACTGACAAAATGGACAGCGCATGGGGCAAACCCTTCAGGCAAAATAAATGGAATCTGTAAATGAATAGAGTTAATAAAAAGGTGGGCTGATGCGATTCACATGTTGAATCGACTCAAACCGTCGTGTGCCCACTTGAGATCACAAATTAATTGAAACCTGGAAGTTTATATTCAGATGCGCGACATCGCCGCGCGCCTGAACATAAATTTTTGGAGTTATTAAATTCACGATCCCCAGATCTCAGACGATTTAACCTGTTGCTCTCTCAAAAAGAATGGGGAATTATGAAATTCACGATCCTTCGATTTGAGATTAAATTTTGAGGTTGGATCATACCACCTCTCGCCCAATTTATGGGCATTGCAATCATACCTCAATCAGAATGTAAAAAACCTGAGTAGCCTTATTCAATCACCTAGTTAATTAAAATTAACATTGGTGCTGGCTGACTCAGGTCTTATAAAAATTGAGAATCGTAGTGATTTAGAATTCCGAAGAATCACAGATTAACCAACCTGTCATTTTTTTAAGACAACGACGGCTGCGCTGTTGTTCTCTTAAAAAGAATTGGGTTTTATTAAATCTAAGATCCTAAACAACAATCACGCTAAAACTATGCAACTCAAAGAGTAAATAAAGTAAGGGTTAGTTGGTTCTCAGAAATCCTATTTCTAGCACTCTGACAAACGAACTAGTGAGCTTTTATTTATCTTTGGAATGCTTAGTCTTTACTAATCCGAGGAGGCTCTCGGAAGGCGATCGCAAAGAACAACACTGCTAAAGCCCCAGTCAAAAATAGAATGTAGGCGACGCTTTCCATAATGACAAACTTCCCGATTGTCTAACACTTACAGTTTACTGTGAATGAGAAGGGTCCAGGGAAATCAATTCATCCAATCGTTGAATCTATCCCCAGACCCCACTCAAACAAAATGGGGAAACTAGATTGCTTCTTTACGACGGCTGGTCTTGTCACCCACTTTCTGGAAGAAGCCCCATTCCACCTGTTCTTCAGATAGGTCAGGGTCAACCCCAGCGAACACATCACGGAACAAGGTACGTGAACCATGCCAGATGTGACCGAAGAAGAAGAGCAATGCAAAACAAGCGTGTCCGAATGTAAACCAACCGCGAGGGCTAGTGCGGAATACACCGTCGGAACCTAAGGTTTCCATGTCAAACTCAAAGGGTTCACCCAATTGAGCTTTCCGTGCATAGGCTTTTACTTCTGCTGGGTCTTTAATGGTTTTTCCATCGAGAGCACCACCATAGAAGGTTGCCGTTACGCCTGTCTGCTCAAAGCTGTACTTCGATTCAGCCCGACGGAAAGGAATATCTGCCCGAACTACCCCATCTTTATCCGTTAAGATAACCGGGAAGTTTTCAAAGAAGTTAGGCAAACGGCGAACCGAGAGCTCTCGCCCTTCGGAATCTTTGAACGAAGGATGACCTAACCATCCTTGAGCAATGCCGTCACCGCTATTCATCGCACCAACGCGGAACAGACCACCCTTGGCAGGGCTATTGCCAACATAGTCATAAAATGCCAGTTTTTCAGGAATGGCATTCCAGGCTTGAGACGGACTTGCTCCATCTGCGATCGCAGACTGAACCCGACGCTCAATTTCTTGTTGGAAGTAATTGTTATCCCATTGATAGCGAGTCGGCCCGAATAGTTCAATCGGGGTTGCTGCGCTACCGTACCACATGGTTCCAGCGACCACGAAAGCAGAGAAGAAGACAGCCGCGATACTGCTGGAGAGAACGGTTTCAATATTCCCCATCCGCAGTGCTTTATAGAGCCGCTCTGGAGGACGGACTGCCAGGTGGAATAAACCAGCAATAATGCCAACAGTTCCTGCTGCAATATGGTGAGCCACAATGCCACCGGGGTTATAGGGGTTAAACCCTTCTGGTCCCCAGGATGGTGCAACGGGTTGAATACTGCCGGTCAAGCCGTATGGATCAGAAACCCACATTCCCGGTCCAAATAGACCCGTTAGGTGGAACGCGCCAAACCCAAAGCAGAGTAGACCCGACAAGAATAAATGAATACCGAACATTTTCGGCAAATCTAGAGCAGGTTCGCCAGTGCGAGGGTCTCTGAACAGTTCAAGATCCCAGAAGACCCAGTGCCAGACAGCAGCCAAGAACAGCAGACCTGAAAGAACAATATGAGCCGCAGCAACGCCTTCAAATGACCAGAAGCCAGGATCGGTTGCGGCTCCGCCTGTAACATTCCATCCACCCCAAGATTGGGTCACACCCAGGCGTGCCATGAAGGGTAGTACGAACATACCCTGACGCCACATGGGATTCAGGACGGGGTCGCTCGGATCAAAGATCGCTAACTCATAAAGAGCCATAGACCCAGCCCAACCTGCGACCAAGGCAGTATGCATAAGATGTACGGCAATCAAGCGCCCTGGATCATTCAGGACGACTGTATGCACTCGGTACCAGGGTAGTCCCATCGACTACGCTCCTCCTAATATATTTCAACACTTGCAGGATCTTATTAAGTTTTCTGATACAGGTAAGCCTACCAGATCAGGTATCTCTAAAGATCAATCGTTATGCACTGTCTATACATTCCAAGCTTCAACACAGCTTAATTTCGACAGTTTGGCGATAAGCCTGTAAAAATGAAAGTGTATAAAGAAGTGTAACCAGTGCCTGAGGCTATTGCAAGCACTCAGATCTTGTATATCTAGATCGATTTTGTCTAGATGATAGGAATTGTATAGCGATCGCTGGAGCGTATCTATGCAGCAGTTAGGTAAAGTATCAAAAATGACATCTATTAAGTTTCTTAAAGAAGACAAAGAGGTGATTGTTGCGGATGGGGCGAACCTTCGTCTCAAGGCATTGGAAAATGGCATCGATATTTACACGTTCGTCGGTAAGATGACGAATTGTGGCGGGTATGGGCAGTGCGGCACGTGCGTTGTGGAAGTGGTTGAGGGGATGGAAAATCTATCTCCTAAAACTGATTTTGAAACGCGCAAGCTCAAGAAAAAACCCGAAAATTATCGTCTGGCGTGTCAGACTTTGGTCAACGGTTCGGTCGAGATTAATACCAAGCCTTAGGATCTTTACAAAATTAAAACCCACAACTTTTTTGGAAGAGTGCGGCGGAGCCGCACTCTTCCAAAAAAGTTATTCAAGTTATTTTTGTGAGAATCCTTAGGGTTTGGCTGATGCTGACGATAGGTTGCTGGGGAACCCGTCGGGTTCTCCGGCAACCTATCGTTGCTCCAGAACTATCGTTCCATCTAGTACACCAACCTAAAAGTTTTAGAGGGGGTGGAGGGGGTGAAACCCCCTCTTGGGGGCGCAGCCCCCAAACCCCCCATGTTGCAAAATTTAGTGTTTGTAATACTAGAGCAATTTTCGCTGGGGTGAAGGATAGATCATTTTTTGAAAGTCTCTCTGAATCAGTCTTGCAAATGGTCTCTCACTGAGGGCGAAGCGCGATGACTGACTATTTGAATGGATTCTGATTGAATGGACTCTGACGTCCGGGGGGGTCGCGATGCAAGCTCAACCACATTCTTTCTTATCAACGCGGGACAGAGTAGAGTCTCCCATGTCTGCCTGGAAAGAGGGTCTCCGGTACCGTCGCCAAAGACTGTATGAGGCGATTGATTTTCCTGTCATGCTGTGGTCGGGGGGGCGTAGTCCGCGTAATTTTCCTGCGAATCCTCACCCGTTTCGTGCCAGTAGCCATTTTCTTTATTTCGCAGGGCTACCGTTAGAGAATTCAGCGATTCTTCTGGATGCAGGGACGTTGACGTTGTTCAAAGACGATCCGACACCTGCCAGCATTTTGTGGCATGGCAGTACACCGTCTAGAGATGAAATTGCGCAGCAAATTGGCGCGGATGCGGCGTATCCGTTATCGCAGTTACACGCTTATGCTGATGGTGTTGCCACGATCGCTGTTCAGGATGCCGCGACTCGGTTAACCCAGGTTGATGTATTGCAACGTCCGATTCATCCGGCAGATCAGCCTGAGGGATTGGATCAGAGATTGGCAGATGCCATTGTGAAATTGCGCCTAACCCACGATGAAATGGCGCTGGCAGAAATTCGTAAAGCAGTAGAAACCACCGTATTAGTTCATCAGCAGGGGATGGCAGTGACCCCTACTGCAACCACGGAGGCAGAGGTGTGCGCCGCGATGGAACGGGTGATGTTGGCGCGGCATATGTCGTCTGCCTATGGCAGCATTGTCACGGTTCAGGGAGAAGTGTTGCATAGCGATCGCTACTCTAACCTGTTGCAACCGGGGGATTTACTGTTGGCAGATGTCGGCGCAGAAGCAGAGTCAGGCTGGGCATCGGATGTAACACGTACCTGGCCCGTGTCGGGGAAATTTTCTGCAACGCAACGCGATCTCTATGACGTCGTCTTGGCAGCCCATGATGTTTGCATTGCAGCAGTGCGTCCGGGAGTGGAATATCGCGATATTCACCTGTTGGCAGCTCAGACGATTGCCGAGGGTTTGGTGCAGTTGGGTATTTTGCAGGGTGATCCAGCCACCTTGGTGGAGGCTGATGCCCACGCGCTATTTTTTCCCCACGGGGTGGGGCATCTGCTGGGGTTAGATGTGCATGATATGGAGGATCTGGGCGATCGCGCAGGGTACGAAGCCGGAAGAACTCGAAGCGATCGCTTTGGTTTGGGATACTTGCGGCTGGATCGACCGTTGCAAGCGGGTATGGTGGTAACGATCGAACCGGGTTTCTATCAGGTTCCCGCGATTTTACAAGATCCAGCACGGCGAGAAAAATATCAGGGTGTGGTCAACTGGGAACGATTAGACCAGTTTGCCGATGTTCGAGGCATTCGCATTGAGGATGATGTGTGGGTCACAGAAACTGGCAGTGAGATTTTAACTGCCGCCTTGCCCACTACGCCAGAGGCCATTGAAGCTTTGGTCAGAGGCTAAACACCTGTTGGGATAGTTGAATGTTGCCCGCCCTGGAGGCGGGCAACATTCAACTATCCCAACCCTTTCGGGACACAGGCGGCGACATTTTGCCCAAGCAAGCGGCTAAGATTTATTGCGACCAACGGCGATCTTGGGATTTAATGTCTAATCTGTCATGGTCAGAGACGTGAACACTTGTAAATATTGCATTAGCGTGTGAATTTTTTCTTTTCTCGTCGCAGTTTAATTCAAATCGCTACGGCTGCCAGTTCACTGCTGCTGGTGACCTCCGTTCTTCTTGTTGGCGCATTTGAGTACTACTCTGGTAAAAATTTTCCTCAAGAAAATATTTTTGCTGTTCTTGGGGCTTCCAATGTATCTACCCAGGCGAAGGAGTCACTCAGTGCCGATGCGATCGCCCGCACCATCCAAACCCTCAATGGTAGACCGCATCTATCCCCCTTGCCTGACCCTCAAGAGGTGTGGCAGTGTGAGGTGATTGTGGTAGGAGGTTCTCTGGGTGGAGTAGCTGCCGCTTCGCACGCCATGCGAACTGGGGCAACGACCTGTTTAATTGAGCTGACCCCCTGGCTGGGAGGACAAATTAGCTCACAAGGGGTGTCTGCGGTCGATGAGTCGCTGGCAATGCGATGGCTGCAAAACTTCTCTCAGAGTTGGAAAGATTTTAAGTGGCTGATTCGTCAGCAACCCACTCAATTACCGTCGTGGTCTGGCATTCCTGCGGGGACGCTGGTAGATGACCTCAACAGTTGCTGGGTTGGACGGCTGTGTTTTCCTCCTAAAGCCGGAGCGATCGCGGCAGAGCAATGGCTTCGAGCATCGTCCCACGCTGCCCCCCAAAGTCGTTGGGGTACGGCGATCGCCTTCAAGGGAGCCAGCTTTGATCTGACAGGACAGAACATTACTGGCATTTATGCGGTGCGGCGGATTCCACGTGATCCCAATTACCAACCACAGGGGTTGTTGTCTGAAGAACTATCGTCCTGGTATGGCTGGTCAGGAGATGACACGTTTGATAAGGTACCGATACGGCTAGAAGCTCCTCCCGGCAAGAAATTGATTGTGATCGATGCGACCGATACTGGTGAACTGGTGGCATGGGCAAAAATTCCCTATCGGGTTGGGTCAGAATCGCAGCAGCTGACGGGAGAGATCAATGCACCTGCCCAAAGCAACCCCGATTGCACCCAGGCGTTTACCTTTCCCTTTGTGCTGGCGATTCATGATGACCAGGGGCAAAGTCGGGCGGCGTTAAACACGGTTTACTCGGATTATCCTAAGCGTGAGCATCTGCGCGTATTTTCGATGGATGGGTTTCCCATGTTTCGGGGTGGGAGTCTGTTTAACTACCGTCGCATCGTGAGTAAAACGTTAAGTGACCCGTTGTATGGCACCCCGGTCAGGGGAGATATGACGATGGTCAATTGGACTCGCGGCAATGATTGGAATTGGATGAATCCACCCCTGATTCTGTCGGATGAAAAACTGACCTCGACGGGGCAGTACCAAAATTGGATGGGGGGGGTGTCCTGGAGTGCGTTACGCCATGCTGAAACCCATGCATTATTGTTTGCTCAATGGCTGATTGATCATCAGTCTCAGCCCGAATTTCCGCTGACCTATGTGATGGGGAAAGATTCGCCGATGGGAACGGCGTCTGGGTTAAGTCTGTATCCCTACATTCGGGAAGGACGACGGATTTTAGGTCGATCTGGGTATGGCGATCAGGCGTTTTTAATGCGAGAAGCAGACTTACGAAAAGATATGTCAGGCGGGCGAAATTTTAGTCCATCGGCGATCGCCATCACCCATTATGCGATCGATATCCATGGCTGCCGTTATCGCAATTGGGAACCTGCCTGGGAAGCCCAACGTGCTGGCAGCATCGAGTCGAAGGTGCATCCGGCAATCATCCCGCTAGAAAGTTTAATTCCCCAGGGGGTCGATAATTTGTTGATCGGTAGTAAAGCGATCGCAGTCACCCATATCGTTAACTCCTTAACACGGGTGCATTACGGCGAATGGAGCATTGGCGGTGCCGCTGGGGCAACAGCGGGATGGTTGATCACCAAAACCCCCGATGTCATCCCTGCGGACATTGTGCCTAAGGGGTTGATGCCTCAATTGCAACAGCATCTCAAGCAACAGGGTTTGCGGTTCAAATGGTGATCCGACTCAGAGAAGTAATGATTTTCTCCATCTCAAGGCGCACAAAATGACTCCTCCAGTCGTCATTGCTATAAACCAGGAATATTGTTCTGTGGTGTGGGCTTTGTCTTTACCACAAAATAGAGCTCTAACCGAACGCTTCCTTGATTCCGATCTCTAGTATTCTGATCTCTAGCCTGACGCAATTAGGTCATACCAATTTAATTAGCGATTGCACCAGATCCCGTAAGGGCGCATCGCCATGCGCCCTTACAGAAGATTGATGTGCCGTGCAGTCTGTTTAAGTTGGTATTAGAACAGATGACGAGATGAAACGATGCGCTCTGCACGTCATTTCATTCCGTTACCATCCTGGTTTAGAGGGCATAGCATTGTACGAGTCTATTAGGATTACCTTTGACATCTGATACGTCCTCTTATCTTGACTACTCTGGTCGATCGATAAGATTTTTGTCACCATAAGGGCAGATCGTCTAAGCTAGCTGAAAAGCTAAGTCTATTCCTTTTGAATAATTACATCATCGTGTTCAAACGTATTTCGCTTATTTCGTTTCTCGTTGTTGCAGGTTTTTGGGGAGTTGCACAGCCTGTCCAGGCGCAGGCATTGATTCCCCATGTGTTGCAGTTAGATGCTGACAAGCTAGAGCAGCAGGGACTTATCCTGGCACAGGAAGCGGCTCAGCTGGCTCAGTTTCAACAGTTTGAGTTAGCAATTCCTAGAGCACAGTTAGCGACTCAGCTGGTTCCCAATAATTCTCAAGTTTGGACGCTCTTGGGTAGTCTTTACCTTCAGCAAGAACGATTGGACGATGGCATTTCAGCGCTTCAACATGCCAGAACGTTAGATACCGAGAATTCGGCTGTCCTGTTTGCTCTAGGGTCGGCTTATTTTCGCAAAGAAGATTACAATCGCTCGATCGATTACCTCCGAGCTGGCTTAAGACTGGAGCCAGAAATTCCAGGTGCATTGTTTGATCTGGGCAATGCTTATTACATGTTGCAGCAATATGACGATGCGATCGCGCAATATGAAAAAGCAGTCGATATTGATGAAAAATTTTGGCCCGCTATCAACAATATTGGGTTGGCGCTCTATGAAACAGGCGATACCCAGGGCGCTTTGCGGCACTGGCAGTCAGCGGTGAGGCTAGACAATGAGCAACCTGAACCCCAATTGGCGATCGCCGTTGCTTTATATGCCCAAGGCAATTTAGACGAAGCCCTATTGCATGGTGAAACGGCGTTGCGATTAGATACTCGCTACGCAGATGTCGAATTTCTACGACAAAATCTTTGGGGCGATCGCCTTCTAACCCAGGCACAAGAATTTTTACAACTCCCCCGAATGCGTGACACTCTGGCGCAAATCAACAGCAGTCCCAACTCCAGTACGCCACCTCTGCTCAGCCCCTAAGAGCGTCACTTAAATTAACCTGTGATATTTTTTGAGCGAGTGACGGCTTTGCCGTCACTCGCTCAAAAAATATGAGTTTAAAAAGGCGATGTCGCAGGGCATTGGGTTGAACCCATCTCCTGCGATACATGATTTAAATCCTATTTGATTTCCTAGAAGTTTACGCCTTCGCTCTATTGCTTGGGTGTTGGGGATCCTGATGCTATAGAGCCTTGAATCGGGAAGGCTAAAAATCTAATGGCGACTGGATAGCAGAGGCTAAACAATTCGCTAGAACAACGATGAATGAATAGAAATGTTTTTACAGATAGGTGTGTGCGATCGCACCCATGAACTAAGAAATTGATGAACAACTGAAGTGCCAGCGATCGCTCTGAACCTAAGGCAACGAAATAGTTAGGACGGTTGTGTAAGAGTAGTACGACGCTCGACGGGCTGATGATACCGCACAAGATGAGCCAACTCTTCCAATTGATGAATAGCTTCAGCACCTTCAAGTTTCATCAGTTCTCGGTCGTCTCGCATTTCTGTCCAGGTAATGCCGTAGTCAGACACCAAAAACCGAATCAGGTGGTTCTCACCCAGACTCACCATGAAAGAAGCACTATTCATCTGACCGCCGCAGGTGTAGCACGACGCTAAATATCCTCGTTTTTCCAGGACTGTTGCCAGTGCCTGAAGATTCATAACGAGGTCTTGGACAAACTGACGATGCTGCTCTGCGAGTCGTATAAACATGCTTTTCCTCCGATCACCACACTCAATTCTAACCTTTTTAATATTTTATTAAGAATTTGTATTCGAGCGATAGGTTCCAGACCTGAACAGTCCCTAAGGAGGCAAAAAGTGCCCTGAATACTAAAACCGCTTGATTTACAACAATTCCGGCAAATTTATTATGAATTGGCGTAACGCCTCCAAATCACCTAGCCAGAATACCGAATCCCCAAAACTTGCAAGGTATCAACCACCACACTCACAATGGCTGAACCTGGGTAATGAATCAATAGATGCCCTTATAACACGCTACAGATCAGCATGGCACAGTATTCTGAACTAGCCCAAGATTTAAGCGATCTGCTTAACATATTTTTATTTTTAATAGGTTCTATCCTATCCTATTTGCCCTGCTTCAGGGTTCCCCCATCTGGGCAGAAATTGAACATTTCTCAGGTGATGTTCAAGATTGACTACTAAATAGTTTGCAAAGGAGTGTTCCTTTCCAACCCATCCGCAACAAATGTGTAGCACTGCCCAGCACTAGAAACAGAAAGCGTCGTTTTTCTTTAGGAAAAACGACGCTTTCCAGCCACAGCCTGAGAATCATAAGTTGATATAGCAATCTCATATGAGTTGTGAGAGGCACACCCCTTCGGGATGCGTCTCTTACAACCCGTGCATCTTACACCTCATTTAGGATGGCTATGGTCTGAACCATCATCAGAGGGCTGCTACGACCTACCCATTCAATCAAGTTTGATGCCTTATCCAAGAACGATGACTAAAGGATCACAAATTAATTAGAACCCGGACGTTTATTTTTGGAAGCGCGGCGGAGCCGCGCTTCCAAAAATAAATCTTCGGTTTTATTAAATCCACGCTCCTAAGCCGTCACCCTCTGATAAAAGAAGGATCGTAGGGTAGGTTTACATCATGCCCATGCCACCCATGCCGCCCATACCACCCATGCCGCCCATGCCACCCATGCCACCGGCACCGGGAGCCGCTGCTGCTTTTTTCTCGGGTTTTTCTACAATCAGAGCTTCAGTGGTCAACAGCATTCCAGCAATGGAACCTGCATCTTGTAGTGCCGAGCGAACAACCTTTGCAGGGTCAATAATGCCCGCTGCAATCAGGTCTTCGTACTGATTGGTCATGGCGTTAAAGCCTTCGTTAAAGCTTAAGGTTTTAACCTTCTCGACGACAACTGACCCTTCTACTCCGGCATTATCTGCAATCTGGCGCAGGGGTGCTTCTAGCGCCTTGATGACGATATCTGCACCAATTTGCTCTTCTGTGTTCAGGCCCGCCTTAAAGTCATTAAGTTTGCCGCTCAAGTGAATTAAGGTAACACCGCCGCCGGGCACAATTCCTTCCGCCACGGCTGCTTTGGTTGCATTAAGCGCATCTTCGATGCGCAACTTGCGATCTTTTAACTCAGTTTCAGTTGCAGCGCCGACTTTGATGACAGCAACTCCACCCGTTAGCTTAGCAATGCGCTCAGAGAGTTTCTCTTTGTCATAGTCAGAGTCAGTGCGCTCTAACTCTTGACGAAGTTGACCAATGCGCTTTGCCACATCTTCGGTATTGGTAGTATCTGACACAATCGTTGTCGAGTCTTTGGTCAGTGTGATTTTGCGGGCACTGCCAAGCATGTCTATCGTTGCTGTATCCAGGCTCAGTCCGATTTCTTCAGAAATCACTTGCCCCCCGGTTAGCACCGCAATATCTTGCAACATAGATTTGCGTCGCTCACCAAATCCTGGTGCTTTGATGGCTGATACATTCAATACACCGCGCAGGCGGTTGACCACCAACGTTGCCAGGGCTTCTCCTTCGATATCTTCTGCGATGATCAGCAAAGGACGACCTTCGCGCGCAATTTTTTCTAGGATGGGAACTAATTCAGCCAGGTTGTTGATCTTTTTGTCGGTCATCAAGATGTAAGCGTTATCGATCTCGCTGATCATGCGCTCGGCATCCGTGACAAAGTAGGGGGAAATATAACCCCGTTCGATCTGCATCCCTTCGACAAAGTCCATTTCGGTTGTGAGCGATTTGGACTCTTCTACCGTAATGACGCCATCTTTGCCAACTTTTCTCATGGCTTCGGCAATCATTTCGCCCACTTCTTCATCATTTCCAGAAGAAACGGTGGCAACCTGAGCGATCGCATTGCCTTCAACTGGTTTGGCGATCGCTTCAATTTCCAACACGAGTTTGGCGATCGTTTTCTCAATGCCTCGACGCAAGCTGACTGGATTTGCTCCCGCCGCGACATTTTTCAGCCCTTCTCGAATCATTGCTTGGGCGAGTACAGTAGCAGTAGTGGTGCCATCACCTGCTAAGTCTTTCGTTTTCGAAGCAACTTCACGAATGAGCTGGGCACCCGTATTTTCGAGAGGGTCTTCCAGTTCGATCTCTTTGGCAATCGTAATGCCATCATTCACAATTTGGGGTGCGCCATATTGCTTTTCTAATACCACATTGCGTCCTTTAGGACCCAGGGTAATCCGTACCGCGTCAGCAAGGGCATTTACACCACGTTCCAATGCCTGACGAGATTCTTCACTAAAGACAACCAGTTTTACCATGATCACTCTTTGATCTCTTCCTAACAGAATTTAGCACTCTCTAACGAAGATTGCTAAATTCCGGATGGAAACTCTTTAGGAATGGGGATCTAAATAGGGGTTAGGGCTAGGGGTTAGAACTTGGGATCACATATTAATGACCCCCGCAGAATTTTTGATGGTTGGCAGTGCGGCGTCGCCGCACTGCCAACCATCAAAAATTCTGCGGTTTGAGAAAATCTGTCCTTTTCTAGAGGAATTCCCTATCCCTCTATCCCCCTATCCCCCTATCCCTCGATCCCCCCTCGCTTCTCCACTCCTTCACCCCTGCTCGTCACATGTTCCTGAAAATGTCACACATCTACTATCTACCGGATGAAAAAACGGTTTCGGTTGACCAGTCAGAGACGATTTTAGAAGCGTCTTTATCTTCTGGCATTCCCCATACCCATGTCTGTGGGGGCAGTGCGCGGTGCTCGACTTGCCGAGTCTGGATTTTAGAAGGCTTGGAACATTGCGCTCCTCGCAATGATGCGGAACAAGCCCTGGCAAAGCAATTGCATTTTGATCCAAAAATCCGCTTGGCATGTCAGACGCAAATTTTTGGGGAGGGAAAAATAGTTGTCCGCCGATTGGCGATTGATGCGGAAGATCTCGATCTGATCGGTCAGCAAATGTCCCAAAAAATATCCCTGGCACCGATCGGGCAGGAACAGCAGATTGCAATTTTGTTTGCAGACTTACGAGGGTTTACCCCTTTTTCGGAAGCGTTGCCTGCCTATGATGTGATCTATGTGTTGAACCGTTATTTTCGGGCAATGGGAAAGGTGATCGAGCGCTATGACGGCATGATCAACAATTACATGGGTGATGGGTTGATGGCGTTGTTTGGCTGGGAAAATCCGCATCGAGCCGCAGAGTCTGCGGTCAGGGCAGGTCTGGAGATGCAGACGGCAATGGCAACCCTGAATCAGTATTTAGAAACCCTTTACCACCAAAAGTTACGAATTGGCATTGGCATCCACTATGGTTCTGCGGTGGTCGGGTCGATTGGCGCATCATTGAAAAATCAGCAAATTACGGCGATCGGCGATGCCGTCAATTTTGCCAGTCGCATTGAAGCTGCCAATAAAACGGTGGGAAGCTCGATGTTGGTTTCGGAAGCAACCTATGCCGAAGTAAAAGATCTGGCAACCGTTAAGCAGCATTGCTCTGTAGAGATTCCCGGCAAGAAAGGAGAATATGTGTTGTACGAAATTACGGCGATCGCCCCGTCCACCACATTACTGAAATTGCATGAACATCATCGGCAGTTAAGGGTAGCCAAGCCATCCTGGATCGCGAAAATTGGCTCTCGCTTGTTGTTTTACTGGCACAAAATTCGGTGCCGATTTCGATAACTGCCTACACGTTACATAGCAATTCTAAATGGGTTATGAGAGGTACACCCCTTGGGGTGTGCCTCTCATAACCCGCGTATTTTACAACTCAAATAGGACTGCTATGGCAACCTAATTTGAATCGTGAAACTGATCAGCTCGGTTTAATTGTCGGCATACCTCTTTATGCGGGTAAAGTTGACTTCCCCGACTTTGAATTCATGCGTAGCCAGCACAACACGTTGCGCATCGCAGCCTTCTGTAGATATAGCGGTACGCATTAGGGTTAGGACGGGGTGCAGGGGTTTTACCCCTGCGTGGGGACACCGCCCCCACCCCCCTGATGTCCTAACTAGATTGCGTAGAACTATAAGTGAGATAGGCGCAGAAGATAGGCGAGATAGGCACAGAGCAACACTATCTTCATCACGCCATACGTACGTTGGTTCATTGCCCCCGGTAACACCCGTGATGCGGATGATGCGTTCATCGCTTCCATCCGGTTATCCTTCACTTTCTGAGGGGTCTGAGCGTTGGTAAACCCATCTCCGCTTTAAAAATCCCGACTTTTCTGAACAGGCTCTGCTAAAAATGGAGCCTTTTTTAATATCTGAAAAAATTTGATACCGTCTATGGCGATCGCCATCCAGTTACGTTGGAGGCTAGACGCTACATCTCCATGCCTTAGTTTTTCCTTTGGGTTGTCCGTCTGGGCGTCTACTGTGTTCGGGGCTGAGTCCTGGTCTATCCTTATTCAAGCTTTCTGTAGCAGCCACACCGCTATTATTTCCTGGAATATTCCGATCTGCATGGAAAATAATAAGGGTGTGTGGAACCGAACTCATTCGATCCGTAAAAACCGATCTGTTTACTGATTCGAATAAATTCTGTAGACTGGTGTATGGATAGGAGCGAACGGGCTAGACAATATCTTCATAGCGGCTTAACAGTCAGACTATGTCTTACTTGACTAGCAATGTTATTTTAGTGATCGTTAAAGTCCATTTCGATTTAGGTGTGAGGATCAAACATGTTGTCTAAAGTTCTTTGGAACTCTTTGCTGGTTACCCCAGCATTGCTGGGTGCAGCGCTAATCGCTAACTCTTCTGCGATCGCTGCTGAATCTCAAGTTTCTGTTGATACCGCTGAATCTCTGGCGACAGTCTCTGAAGTAACTGTCTCTTCTGATGATTTCAGCACCACTCAAGTAGATGCGATCGCACCTGCTGAAGTAGCACTGACTCCTGTTGAAACCACTGAACCCGCTGCTGTTGAAGTAGCTCCTGTGGTTGAAGCAGCCCCTGCTCAAACTCAATCTGCTGAAACGGTTCCTAGCGTTTCATCGCTAGATGAAATCATGCAGTACGGTAGTGAAGGTGGCACCGAGTCGATGTCTCAGGTGACATCCATCTCGCAACTATCTGACGTTTACCCCACTGACTGGGCATTCCAGGCACTGCAATCTTTGGTTGAACGCTACGGTTGTATCGCTGGTTATCCAGATGGCACCTACCGTGGTCGCAACTTCATGACCCGCTACGAATTTGCAGCTGGTCTGAACGCTTGTATGGATCGCGTAAGTGAACTGATTGCAGCTGGTTTGGCTGATGCAGTGACACGTGAAGACTTGGCAACTCTGCAACGTCTGCAAGAAGAATTTGCAGCTGAGTTGGCAACTCTGCGGGGTCGTGTTGATGCCTTAGAAGCTCGCGTGAGTGAATTGGAAGCGAACCAATTCTCTACCACCACCAAACTGCGTGGTGAAACCATCATGGCATTGGGCGTTCCTTTCTCTGGACTGCCTGATGATGATGATGAATCCATCTTCTCCAGCCGTGTTCGTTTGAACTTTGACACCAGCTTCACAGGTGAAGACCGTTTGAGAGCACGTCTCGAATCTGGTAACTTCACCGGCTGGACCCGTGGCACGTTCGGTGGTCAAACCGCTTATTCCTTTGGAACAGGTACCGACAATGCTGGCAGCGGTCGTGGTGACTTCCGTCTGTCTCGCTTGGAATACCGCTTCCCACTCGGTCCTGCAACTGTATTCATTGAAGCTCAAGGTGGCGGTATCAGTGATATCGTGACAACCGTCAGCCCATTCGATGATCCCGGTCAAGGTTCCATCTCCTACTTCGGTTACAACCCGATTTATGACGTTGGTTTCCAAAATATCGGTGCTGGTGCAACGATTGATTTCACTGATAGCATCCAGCTCGGTTTCGGTTATTTGAGCGATACCGGCAACTTGACGGGCAACGACCAAGGTATCTTCGGCGGTAACTACACTGCATTCGGTCAGTTGACTTTGACACCTGGACCTCTGACGGTTGCGTTGACCTATGCTAACAGCTACGGTAATCCTTCCTTCCCAACCCGCATCAATGCTTACGGTCTGAGTGCAAACTTTGACGTCAGCAGCAAGTTCTTTGTGGGTGGTTGGTTCTCCTACATCGACAGCGACGTATTTGAAGTCTCTCCGTCTGAGTCTGAAATCTGGACCTACGCTGGTTATGTGGGTATCAATGACCTGGGCAGCGAAGGTAGCCAGCTTGGTTTGATCGTGGGTGTACCTCCTTATGCTGGTAGCACCGAGTTCCCTGGCTTTGGATTCTTTGGTAGCCAGGACAACACGCTTCACATTGAAGCCTTCTACAGATACGCGCTGAATGACAACATCTCCATCACTCCTGGTGTACTGTGGCTAATTGATCCCGGTAACACCGATACCAACGAAGATGCATTCATCGGTACCATTCGGACAACCTTCACCTTCTAGGTCGTCTTGAACTCTGGTCAAACTCCTCCACTTTTTTAATGAGTTAAAGCTCCGCTGTAACAGCGGAGCTTTTATTTTTGATAAATCCATGCAAACCTGATAAACCCCACTGGAGAACCGGGGTATACTGGAAGAGCGTTGAAACCCAAGTTTTTTAATTGTGGAACTGTCTTGTAAAAGTGAATATGCGTTGCTGGCTCTGCTAGAGTTGGCAGATTATTACAGCAGCGGAGAGCCTCTTCAAATTCGACAAATTGCAGCTGAGCAAAATATCCCAGATCGATATTTGGAGCAACTCCTTGCGACCCTGAGACGTTGTGGTTTGGTGCGATCGCAACGTGGTGCTAAGGGGGGGTATATGTTAGCCAGAGAACCCTGGAAAATTACACTCTTAGATATAGTTTGTTGTATTGAAGGGGCAGATCCTGAACCCAGCGATGCTACCAAAGAGTCTAAGACGGTCGAAGGCATTGTGGTCTTAGAAGTTTGGCAGGAAGCAGGTCGAGCGGCTGAGTCTGTCTTACAAAAGTATTCTCTTCAAGATCTTGCTGATAAAAGAGATGCTAAACGACGGCTAGACGTGATGTACTACATTTAGGATTCAGGGACGCTTCTCATTTAATTTTTGCGTGGCAAATTATGCGTGTTGCTCATAATATTACCGAACTGATTGGCCGAACTCCACTAGTGCAACTCAATCGTATTCCCTCAGCAGAAGGATGTGTTGCCCAGATTTTAGCCAAACTAGAAGGGATGAATCCTTCCGCCTCTGTGAAAGACAGAATCGGAATTAATATGATCGAGGCGGCTGAAAAAGCTGGGTTGATTTCGCCGGGTAAAACGGTGCTGGTGGAGCCAACATCGGGTAATACGGGGATTGCCCTAGCTATGGCGGCGGCGGCTAAGGGATATCGGCTGATTTTGACGATGCCAGAAACGATGAGTTCTGAACGTCGTGCCATGCTGAGAGCTTACGGCGCTGAGCTAGAATTGACGCCTGGAATTGAAGGCATGAGTGGTTGCATCCAGCGGGCACAGGATATTGTCAATACGTTTCCGTATGCCTATATGTTGCAGCAGTTCAAAAATCCTGCCAATCCCCAAGTTCACCGAGAAACAACTGCTCAGGAAATTTGGGATGATACGGATGGGCTGGTTGATTTTCTGGTGGCTGGGGTTGGTACAGGGGGCACGATTACGGGGGTTTCGGAAGTGCTGAAACAGCTTAAACCCAGCTTTCGAGCGATCGCGGTTGAGCCTACCAATAGCCCTGTGTTATCAGGCGGGCGACCGGGACCCCATAAAATTCAGGGCATTGGTGCTGGATTTGTGCCGGACGTTCTTAAAGTCGATTTAATTGATGAAGTCATTCCAGTGACGGATGAAGAGGCGATCGCCTATGGTCGTCGTTTGGCACGAGAAGAAGGGTTACTCTCCGGTATTTCTAGTGGGGCTGCTTTAGCAGCCGCCATTAAAGTCGGTCAACGCCCTGAGAATGAAGGCAAGTTGATTGTCATGATTCAGCCCAGTTTTGGCGAACGCTATCTCAGTACACCCCTATTCCAGGATGCGGATCTGGTGGCTTCGAGTTCTGGAAATTAATCTATAGCAGTGCGCAAGCTCGTTAACGATCGTGGATTTAATAAAACCCGATTCTTTTTGAGAGAGTGGCGGCGTAGCCGCCGCTCTCTCAAAAAGAATTACAGGTTAATTAATCTGTGCTCCTAAGTACAGCTTTGTCAGCAGCCCTATTCGTGGGCATACTCAATTGGGTGATGCATGTATGGTGCTGTCCACCCAAGGGTTGCAAGACGAAGGAGGGGGATGCAGTTGAGCGAAGAACGGGCATTTTGGCTGGCGTGGTCACAGGTGGCTGGCATTGGTCCGATTTTATTGTTGCGTCTGCAACGGCATTTCGGTACGTTAGCGATCGCCTGGGAAGCTTCCCCTACCGAACTAGAAGCGGTGGATGGCTTAGGTTCACAGACGGCTATGGCGGTTGCTAAACGGCGATCGCAAATTGATCCTGACAGTTTGCTGACCCAACACGAGTCCGATAATCCCTGTTTTTGGACGCCCGCCGATACGGATTATCCACGGCTTTTGTTAGAAATTCCTGATCCGCCGCCCGTGTTGTACTACCGGGGCGAAGTGAATCGCAGTGAAAATCGTGGGCTGACAGCGGCGATCGCCATGGTCGGCACCCGGAACCCGTCTGAATACGGCAGAAAATGGACGCGAAAAATCACCACCGCTTTAGTAAATGCCGGTTTTACGATTGTGTCTGGCTTGGCGGAAGGTGTTGATACCGAAGTTCATCGTCAATGTTTGAGCCTCAATGGACGCACGATTGCGGTCTTGGGAACAGGTGTTGATGTGGTGTACCCCTGGTCAAATCGAGGGTTGGCTGAAAAAGTTGAACAGACAGGGTTGATGGTGAGTGAATATCCTGCTGGAACCCAGCCCGATCGGGCTAATTTTCCTCGCCGTAATCGTATTATTGCTGGACTGTGTCGGGCGACGCTGGTGCTAGAAGCGCCTCAGCGATCGGGTGCGTTGATTACAGCCCGCCTTGCCAATGATTATGGACGAGATGTTTATGCCCTGCCCGGTTCGCTAGACAACCCACGCAGCAAAGGGTGTCTGGAGCTATTAAATTTTGGGGCGCACTTAATTTTGGGCACAGATGAACTGTTAGAAACATTAGGAGCCTTGCCCCAATTCGATCCCTTGCCCTCAGAAACGACCCAGTTGCCCCTGTTAGATTTGCCGCCCCAACTGGCATCTGTTTTGCAGCCGATCTCTGCCGACCCTATGGCGATCGATGGCATTGTCGCTGCCGCCAGTTTGCCCACCGATGAGGTGTTGAGCGCTCTGGTGCAATTGGAATTAATGGGACTGGTCAATCAGTTGCCTGGAATGCGCTATCAACGGGCATAGTGCGATCGCGCAGATTGTGTAAATGAATTGGCGGGTGAAACCTGGGTTTTATTCTCCAATTCATCCCTTCAGAGGAAGATGACCCGACGCATTTATTCTGTTTCCCCCGTGCGGTTCAGAATGACCATGGTTGAGCCTACGTAGGGACTGCGTGCCAGCAGTGCATCTTCAGCATCGGTGATTTCTAGCTTACGAAACTCTAAATCGCGCGATCGCTTGAGCAAATCATCGGCTAACTGATCTTGGCGGCTAAAACTGAGGTCGTACCAGCCGCTACCCATTTTGACCAGCAGCACGCTGCTACGAAAGTTGGCTTGAATAGACTGAATTAACCCGTTGCTGTACTGATTAGTCACGTCGGCAACCTGGTCTTGAATGGCTGCAATCAGGCTTTGCTCCGGGGTTAATTCTAAATTGGGTGGTGCAGCGGTGGGTGTCGGTTGCAGCAACGCCGGTAAGGGTTCCGTCATGCGACTCAGGTCGGGTAGCGGCGGAGATGGTTCTGCCACGACTGCGGCGGGTGGAGCGGCATCGGGCGATTGAACTGTTGGCTGAGAGGATTTACCGCCGCTAAAGGTGAGCAGTAACAGGACGGTCAAAACGCCGACAACGATGCTGTTGAGGATGGAGTCAGATAGTTTATCGTTCCAGGTGGCAGGTAATACGCTACGCAATTTGCCGAGGGCGATCGCCCATAGTTTTTGCAATTTCTGCAATTGGGGACGTATCTGACTGCGCCACGACTCAAGCTGTGGACTCCAGTGTTCGATCTGTCGTAGACAAAACTCGACCGCTGTTGTAATACTGGTTTCCCACCAAGAGGTCAGATTGGTTAAACCCGGTTGGGAGGGCTGAACCGGGCGATCGCCATCCGTTGTCCGTTTTGGCGCAGCCGTCGGCTGACGTTTCGCAGACCCAGAACGGTGAGAAAGTCGGGGAAATTTTTTATCAAAACTAGAAGAATTGGCAGAGTTGCCCGGAACATCGATCGGTGGATCTGAATCAGTGTCCCAAGGATCGTCCACCACAAAGGATGCTGTCGCGGCAGACGGCGTAGAGGCTGCATCGCTTGTATCACTGGTGTGGGCTGGCTCAGATTGCCCTGTACCATCAGCTTCAGAGGCAGGTGTGGAGTCTACAGGTGTGGAGTCTAGTTCCTGACCCTCAAATTCTGATTGTTTAGGCTGCTGCTCAGACATGAACCCTTCCTCGAATCGGCAGATAGAATCGGCAGATGATGTCCGCAAACCTGAGTGTAGCGACTCATCGGTGCAAACGCGATAAAGTTTTACAGGGTAGTGTTTCAAATTTGTTGTTAATTTTTTGGAAAGGCTCGCTCCGCGAGCCTTTCCAAAAAATTAACAACAAATCTAGAACATCACCGTTTTACAGGTATTGATATTGGTGATGTTGCAATGGGTTGGAAGCGTCGTCAGGTTCTGGTTCTCGGTGGAGCGTTTTTAGGGGTAGGTTGCGCTGCCCTCAACCAAAAGCTGATTGCTACTCCTTCCGATCAGCCTGCTGAGGTTCCTGATTCGTTGATCTTGGCACAAAACCCACTGCCCGCCGGGTTATCCAACCCTCCTCGCGGTGATGTGCGCATTGCGGTGATCAGTGATCTCAATGATAGCTATGGGTCTACCACGTACGGTACAGATCTGACCAGGGCGATCGCGTTATTGCCGTCCTGGCAACCCGATTTGGTGTTATGTGGCGGCGATATGGTGGCTGGACAGGATAGCGATCTGACCTCAGCTCAAATTGCAGCGATGTGGGCAGGGTTTGATCGCTATGTCGCGCAACCGTTGCGGCAGGCAGGGTTGCCATTTGGTTTTACGGTGGGTAATCATGATGCCTCTCGTGCGATGCAGGGCGATCGCTTGATTTATCAACGTGATCGAGATTTAGCGGCCGCGTATTGGAATGCTACAGAGCATGATCCGGGGCTAGCGTTTATTGATCGCGATCGCTTTCCGTTTTATTACACGTTTCAGCAAAATGACGTGTTTTATCTGGTGTGGGATGCGTCGAGTGGCTCACGGATGCCCCCGAATGATCGAGCTTGGGTTGAGCGTAGCTTAGCCAGTGAGATGGCTCAGACGGCAAAATTACGGATTGTGATTGGGCATTTGCCGTTATATGCCGTTGCGGTAGGGCGCGATCGCGTGGGTGAAGTACTGACGGATGCTGAAGTGTTGCACGACTTACTGGAGCGCTATCACGTTCATACCTACATCAGTGGACACCATCATGCTTACTATCCTGGGCATTTGGGGCAATTACAATTTCTCCATACGGGGGCGTTAGGGAGTGGGCCTCGGCAATTGCTTAACAGCACTCTACCTCCCCGAAAAACCTTAACTCTGGTGGATATCAACCTCGGCTCGGCTTCAACCACTTACACTACGTTTGATATGCAAGCCTTGCAGGTGATCGATCAGCAAGAGTTACCCAGAAGCATTGCTGCCAATCAAGGGTTTGTTATTCGTCGCGACCTTGAGTGGGAAAACCTAACCGCTACCGAACAAGCCGCCTGCCGACAACGGCTCTCAGCCGCCCATTGTCAAACATAGGCGTTACGGATCTACGGGTTCAATCTTTAGTTTTGTGGTGGCGCGGCAGAGCCGCGCCACCACAAAACTGAGATGGTGTTTTATAGAAAACCGATCGGCTGTGATGGCGTCAACACCAGCAACACTATAATCCGCAACCAGGTTTGCTAAGATGCTGAATAAAAGGGACTGAAGTTTCAGGCGCTCACCCTCGCTTCATTAGCCCCTGATTGACGGGCATTGCCGAATAGCAGTTTGTTTTGCTGTGAACCCAACGAATTCACTAGCCAGACGAGCTTTGGCATCAGCAACGCCGACCTATTTTTAATCTGTGTCCCTACTCGGCATTCAACAATGGCAGTCACCACCCAACAATTGATCCGCTATAAACGTGAAGGTCGTGCCGTCGTTGCGCTGACTGCCTGGGATTATTTATTTGCTCACTTGCTCGATGAAGCGGGAGTCGATCTGATCTTGGTGGGCGATTCGTTGGCAATGGTGGCGTTGGGATATGAGACAACTCTGCCACTAACCCTGGATGAAACGTTGCACCATGCAAAGGCGGTGCGTCGGGGCGTAAAAAATGCGCTGTTTGTGGTGGATTTGCCGTTTCTCAGTTATCAGGAAAGTTGGCAACAGGCATTGCATTCGGCTGGACGCGCCATGAAAGAAACGGGTGCCCAGGCGGTGAAGTTAGAAGGGGGCTATCCAGCCATGGTAGAAACGGTTGCCCGACTTGTGCAGGTGGGCATTCCTGTGCTGGGTCACGTCGGTCTTACCCCTCAGTCTGTGCATCAGTTTGGTGGATTTCGTAAGCAAGGAACCTCTCCAGAATCGGCAGAAAGAATTTTGCAAGAAGCGATCGCCCTGGAACAATCAGGAGCATTTGCGATCGTGCTAGAACACATTCCGTCTGACCTGGCATTGCAGATTAGCCAAAAATTGACGATTCCCACCATTGGCATTGGTGCAGGTCCCCATTGTGATGGGCAAGTGTTGGTAACACCGGATCTGTTGGGGTTATCCAGCTGGCAACCTCCGTTTGCAAAATCCTACGCAAATCTGCGCGAACAAGTGGTGCAAGCGGTGCAGACCTTTTCGGCTGAAGTCCGCGATCATCAGTTTCCGGTCTAACGGGATTGATTAAACCGTGGCGCTCCGCGCCACTTTTCAATCCATCCATTATCCTGACTGAATTGCAGCGGATTATATAGCGATCCTAAATCAGTTGTGAAAGCGCCCGCCCGCAGGGCGGGCGCTTTCACAACTGATCATTTTCACGAATCAAGTAGGATCGCTATATGTATGGTTTGAAATATTGTCTGAAAATTGCCATAGGATTTGGGCAGGAAAGCGTGACTCTCCTACCCAAACTGTTTTGATGGTGTGATGTCGTGCCGAACGTAGCGCATTAGACACGACATCTAGATTCAAACCTGTATTCAAGCGGTAGTGGGTATCATCTCAATGAATTGAGGTTCCCTGTGGCAACCCTGATGCACATCTGCGATCGCTCACGGTTCATTGAGGCGTGATTAGAAGTATTGTCGCCTTCAGCCTAGACCCTTCAACCTAGACGTAGCTGAAGTTTCGAGCTGTCAGGTCAACGCCACTGGCTGCAACTCCTTGCAATACAGCTACCAGTTCAGTAGTCGGTGTGACCACGCCATTCACGGTGGTGCTGCCCAGATGATAAATGCCAGCGCCAGCGACGGTTGTGCCTGTGCCTGTGAGCACGGAGAAGTCTTGTACGACATAGTCTTCCGTCGCACCCGCCAACTGCACAGTATCCAACCTGGTGAAGTCTGTGATCAGTGCATAGTCAGCATCGCCTCCCTTGCTGTAGAAGACAGATGCAGGATTTGTGCCCTCCGCTGCAACACCCAAGACAAAGGTATCTCTGCTACGACCGCCGGTGAGACTATCGACTTCAGCCACGTTGGTGTCGCTAGAAAAGGCATCTGTGCCGACCAAAACATCTTTGCCATTGCCACCCACTAGCAAGTCATTGCCGATGCCACCGTAGAGCAAGTCGTTGCCATTGCCGCCCTCAAGACTGTCATCGCCTTCGTTGCCCCACAGCGTATCTTTGCCGTTGCCACCCAGCATAATGTCGCTGCCCAACCCACCGAGGATGGTGTCATTGCCCACACCCCCATCCAACAGGAGATCATCGCCTACGCCACCTTCGAGGGTGTCGTTACCGCGATCGCCTTTTAAGCGATCGCGTCCTGCTCCTCCTCGTAGGATGTTGGACACCCCATTGCCGTAGAGAAAATCATCACCTAAAGAGCCACGAACGTTTTTGTCACCCTTGCCGAGTCTGACTGTGTTTCCTTTGTGTCCTTTAGAACTTTCCATCTTTCGTACCTCCAGTAAATTAATTGTTCTGTGATACACCGATTAAAACCTAACAAAATCAACGTATCACCAATCTATATGAACGTACTGAACATGAAAAAGTTCCCACTTTAGTTATTGGTAAAAACACTGAAATTTTTATGATTAATCATTTTTTAGACCGGAAAAATACGATCTAATTATTTCCTTGGTAATGGAACGATCGGTCATCAAAAACCTGGATATTGAAGTAAAGAATGACTCTATAAGAAAAATGAAATATGTTTCTATGTTTAGAGAAGAGATTAAAAAGATTCGATAAAATTTTGATGTTTTGTCTTAATAAGACTGTGTAGAGGTTGATGTTGGCAAAAATCAGCCGTTCTAAAATAAGGTTGTATTAATGGGAATAAGTGGATCGAAGACTGGAGTATTAGTAAGATGGTTAGCACCTAAAACTCATGCGAAGTAAGGTTTTTAGCTTTATCAACTCCTCAGAATGGAGAGGAGGCTGAGGGTCAAAGCAAAAAAATCATACCCATTTTATGGGAACTGATCTGAACTGATCTATTTAAAAAAGTCTGGATCATTCTAGACAGCTGAAATGGTTTGATAACCTCAAATGAGATATAAAGATCTAGAAAATTAATCCTGATTTCATCTTGAAATCAAGATGTATCTACTTTTTAAAACGTATCTTTTGGGCTTGTGCGTTAAGTATGTATATAAATACAAAGATGTCGCTTAAAGTGTTGGCATGATTTGAAAGAATCGTTGGATTTTGCGACGGATGACTACTTGTTTTTGCTGCGGTATCAGGGACATTAAAAAATAAGACTGAACTTTCAATAACGCTTTAGTTTTTGTTGTTTAATTCAGTGATAATCCATAGTCTTTGATGAAGAAGAGATAAATTTATAACGTGCTATCTGCGCTATTACAGAGCGCTGAGATCTGATCTCCATCGGGGTTATCGCCGTGTGTCTCTTCGTTCAGTGCAGCTTGTGGGATGGGCACTGTTTACGAAATCTTATGGATAGGTGTTCTGAGAAAAAGCTGGGCGGTGCCTATCCTCGTGGAGTATCTGTTTGAAGTGGCTGTGTCAAAGCTTACCCTGCTGTCATCAGGTTGATATCATGCGCTGTTCCTGTACCTGCTGATGACCTGGAATACTCCTGTCCATTGAAAAATTCATGGGCTGAGTACGTTTTGACTGCGCTCAACGCTCGGATTTGTGGGCTGAGCGCAGTCGAAGCCCAGATCAAAGTAGTAAATTCCTGTGATTAAGGATTGGAGGGTTGGCTGGTCGGTACAGGCTGATTGCCTTCCCGTAGCGTAGGTTCTTGCGCCTCCAAGGATGCGTCTACTTTTTGCAGGTGGGTTTCGGCAGGGGGATGCGATTTGGCGATCGCCAGATCATGACCATCATCGGGTCTGCGAACCGAACGCACGACGGTTAAGGCTTCTTTAATCACGACTGCAATGGGCACTGCCACGACGACGCCTAACAATCCGCCGACCCTTGCCCCCGTCAAAATTGAAATAAATACCCAAAACGGGTTTAAGCCGGTAATGCTGCCTAGCACTCTGGGTGCTACTAGATTTTCGACGACTTGTTGAACAATCACGGCAATAATGATCACCTGAATTGCCATACCAATATCGCGCAGGGCAACCAGCAATGTTACCAGGGCTATTCCAGCAGTGCCACCAAAGGGAACCAATGCCATAAACCCGATGGTTAAGCCAAATAACAAGCCGAAGGGAACTTTAAATAGCAGAAAACTGGAGGTCAAGCCCGACCCCATACAGGTCGCAATAATAATTTGGCCGATAAAATAATTTTGGAAACTCAGCCGTAGCGTTTTAGAGAAAGGCTGTTGCACGCGGGTGGGCAGCCATTCAATTAAACTCACCCAGATATCTTTGCTGTGTTGGAGGAGATAAAAGGTGAGAACAACGGTAAGCAAGACATCGAGAACTTTGGATACCGTAAAGACTGCCAGATTGAGTGTGAGATTTAGGGCTTGTCCGGCGATGCTTTGCAGTTGGGCTTTGAGGCGATTATTAATTTGGGCAATCAGTCCGTCTAGACTGAGGGGCAAGCCCATATTATCGACCCGCTCATTGAGAATCATCAGTTGTCGTTGCCCGGAGTCGATCCATTCTGGCAAGCGGGCGACCAGTTGTTGGGCTTGACCAAAGGCTAACGGTAGTAAGGTCACCCCCAGTACGGATAAGACCAGAATAGTTAATAAGAACACTACGATGGCGGCAGGTTCGCGGTTTAAACCTCTACCTTCTAGCCAACTCACAGGATAGTTGAGCAGAAAGGCAAACAGAGCTGCCACCAGAATAATGATGAAGAGAGACTGAAAATAGCCAAAGATGGTGGAGAATGCCCAGGCATTCAAAACTGTCAGCGGTGCGACAAGGGCGAACGTCAGCAGCCGTGATGATGGAGTCAGCGACTCCCACCAGATAATAAGCCGATTTTTGGGTGGGGATGACCCGGAACTAACCATGAAACCATCTTACTGTTGAGCAGTGATATTGGTATTATCCTGAACCTTGTGGCAGATTGCATCTGACTTGACATAGAGATTGGCAATAGTGCTATAAAAACGCACCGGGATGGCGATCGCCAGATCTCTCCAGGACAATTCGTCTGTAGTCAAAGAGACGTGTGATCAAATGAGAAGACGGGCAGACGAGCGATCGCTTATTCTTTTGATTCCATGACTTGGGTCAGCCGTTCAATCGCATGGGTGAGATTTTCCTGTGCTGTGATTGCTGGATCGGGCGGCGGCGGAGCGGCTTCTTCTTGGCGAATTACCTGCTTTTTAGCATCTTCAAATAAGCGAATTACCAGGAACATGGCTAGCGCAATCACCAAAAAATTTAAGACAGCGGCTAGAAATACGCCGTACTTAATGCCATTGATGGATAGGTTTGCCAGATCTTCGACATTTGCCGCTTTTAATGCAGGGTTTAAGATAGCGGGCGTCAAGATATCTTCTACCAGCGATGAAATAATCTTGCCAAATGCGCCACCGATCACCACAGCAACTGCCAGATCGACGACGTTACCCTTCATGATGAAATCGCGGAAGTCGTTAATGAAACCTCCAGTTGCTCTTCTTCCCCGTTGTAGTGCCATACGATTTCCCTATGTGTTGACGAACGAGTTTCGCTTTATGCCTGAAATAGTACCTGATTAGGGGCAACGGATCGAGCATCGATTAAATTCGCTTTGGTTCCAGCTAATATCAGCCTAATATCCGCCTCAACATGAACGGGGTTGAACTTCGCAACCCTTTTTCAGATAGGCTCTTAAAAAGGGCTGCGGGGAGCTGTAAATGAACTTCTTTGACAAGCTGAATCGAGCGATCGCTAATCATCAGAGTCTGTTGTATATTGGCTTAGACCCAACCCCTGATGCCTGGTCAGCCTGCTACGAGGCTATCCGCCCCACCCAAGCCGCGCCAATCTCTGCCCAGACTCAGCCCACGGTTCCGCCCTTCCGCCATTTACACGATCAGCTCAAGCGTCTGATTGAGCAGACCCAATCGCTGGTCTGTGCCTATAAGGTCAACCCCGAGTTATATCGGATTTTGGGCGCACCGGGGCTGGAATTATTGTTCGACCTGTTGCAAGCGATTCCCCCGGATATTCCGGTGATTTTGGATGCTAAGCACAGTGACCTCAACACCAGTAGCATTTTTGCCCAAACAATTTTTTTAGACTGGCAGGTTGATGCCGTTACCCTGAATACCTATGCAGGGCAAGATTTAGCGGCTCCCTTTTTGGTCTATCCTGACAAAGCTGTGTTTGTGGTCTGCACGACAACCAATCCTGCTGCCAGAGCGTTGCAGGAATATCCCGATCCAGAGCATCCGTTTTATTTGCGATTGATTGAAGAAGCCAAAACCTGGGGCACGTTGGAACAACTGGGGTTGGAAGTCGGCGCAGCGCAGCCGTCGGTCTTGGCACGGATTCGGGCGATCGCCCCAGAACGGGTGATTTTGGCACGGAGTGTCTGGACAGAAGGCAGTGATATTGCTCAAACGCTAGAGGTAGGTTTAAATTCCAGTGGCGGTGGATTACTGATTCCGGTTTCGCCAGACGTATTATCCCAGACGGAAGCACCGACCCTGATCCAATCCTTGCGAGACGACGTCAACCGGGTGAGAGACACGGTGATGCAGACCAGTCCCAACTGCACCTTGTGGATGCCCGATGTTTGTCTGCTTCAGCACCATGCCCATGAACAACTGATCTTGCAATTGTTTGACATTGGCTGTTTGCAATTTGGCGAATTTGTCCAGGCTTCGGGTGCTACATTCCCTTACTACATCGACCTGCGCACCATCATTTCCAATCCCCAGATTTTTGAACAGGTGATTGCTGCATATGCTGAGATTCTCGAAACCTTAGTCTTCGATCGCATTGCCGGAATTCCCTATGGAGCGCTGCCGACCGCTACAGGGTTAGCATTGCGGCTCAATCGTCCGATGATCTTCCCTCGCAAAGAAGTCAAAGCCCACGGGGCGCGTCGGTTGATCGAAGGTCACTATGAATCTGGAGAAACAGCGGTCGTCGTCGATGACATTTTGATTTCGGGCAATAGTGCGATCGAAGGGGCAGGTAAGTTGAAATCCGTTGGCTTACAGGTGCAGGATATTGTCGTGTTTATCGATCATGAGAAAGGGGTAAAAGATCGGCTGAAACACCAGGGATATCAAGCTCATGCCGTGTTAACAATTTCTGCGATCGCCCAGACCTTATATGAAGCCGGTCGATTGGATGATCAGCAATTTGCTGCGTTAGGCATTCATGACTTGCAATGAAGTGGAATCGACGCCAGTTCGTCCTAATCTAAACCTGGTGGGTGGGGTGGGCAAAGCCCACCCCACCCACGTCGCAGGTGCAGGATATTTGGCGATCGCAATAGGTTATACCGAGTCAACTGCAACGACCATTTCTCCTAATCGTTTCAGTACTTGCAACACACCATACAGTTCATTATTGGGATTCACCAGGGAAAACAATTTGGAATTGGCATATTCCGCCGTGGGTGGGGGCATTGCCTTCAAAAATAAAAACTCATTGCCGTTCGTAATCATGCCAAAGGTTGGCTGGGCGATCGCTGGATTGCTCAACGCTGGATTGCTCAACATATACGCAAGTGTCTGAGGGAGCACTCTATAAAATTAGCTAATAGATGAGTTTTCTTATTGAAACTTTACAGAACGGAGATATAGGCGACAATAGGGGAATTAGATCCAATGGTTGTTTGTCAGATTTTTGACAGCGGAGCTTGCAAATTCATGGTGCAGCCATTGCACCTCTACAATTAAGTGAACCCCCCTTTCCTCAGACGCAGTATTGAGAGTCTATTCATTTGGAGGTATTGGCTATGGTGATGCTCGAAGAACGCACCCAGCACAGATTAACCATGCAAACATTAGAGATTGCTGCCGATACCAAGACGCTGCGATCGCTGGATTGGGATCGCGATCGCTTTGATATTGAGTTTGAGTTGCAAAACGGAACGACCTATAACTCTTTCTTAATTCAAGCGGCACACACGGCGTTGATTGATACGTCTCACGAAAAATTTCGTACCCTCTATCTCGATGCCTTAAAGGGATTGGTCAACCTGTCGAAAATCGACTATCTGATCATCAGCCACACCGAACCTGACCACAGTGGCTTGGTCAAAGATGTTCTGCAACTGGCTCCTCATATCACGGTCGTCGGGGCAAAAGTTGCCATTCAGTTTCTTGAAGACCTGGTGCATCAACCGTTTAAGCGCATGATTGTGAAGAATGGCGATCGCCTGGATCTGGGCAACGGTCATGTCTTGGAGTTTGTCTCGGCACCCAACCTGCACTGGCCTGACACCATCTTTACCTACGACCATAAAACCCAGGTTCTTTTCACCTGTGATGCGTTTGGCATGCACTATTGCGACGATCACACCTATGACGAAGATTTAGAACTGTTAGAAACCGACTTTCAGATCTACTACGACTGTCTCATGGGACCCAATGCTCGTTCGGTACTGTCGGCATTAAAGCGGATGGGTGAATTGGGCGAGATCAAAACCATTGCTACGGGGCATGGACCGTTATTGCAATACAACGTCCCGGAATTGGTCGGTCGCTATCGCGAATGGAGTCGTGCTCAGGCAAAGGCTCAGACGACAGTAGCACTGTTTTATGCGACAGAGTATGGCTATGCCGATCGCTTAGCCGAGGCGATCGCCCAGGGTATTGCCAAGACGGGGGTACAGGTTGAAATGGTCGATCTAAAATCCACTGACCCCCATGAAGTCACCGAAATCCTGGGGCTATCGTCGGGTGTGATTATTGGTATGCCACCGCAAACCGGCAAAAATGTAGGAGTAGTGCAATCTGCCCTGAGCACGATCCTTGCAGCGACCAACTCTAAGCAAGCCTTTGGACTATTTGAAAGCGGTGGCGGCAATGATGAATCGGTCTATCCTCTGCGCAACAAGTTACAAGAGATTGGCTTACGCGAAGCTTTTCCGCCTGTTTTGATTAAAGAAACCCCGAACAAATCCACCTATCAACTGTGCAACGAAGCTGGCACCGATATGGGGCAGTGGTTGACGCGCGATCGCACGGTGAAGCAAATGAAATCGCTCGATAGCGATTTAGACAAAGCCCTGGGGCGGCTGAGTGGCGGACTCTATATCATCACGGCGAAGAAGGGAGATGTGTCTAGCGCCATGCTGGCATCGTGGGTAGCACAAGCCAGCCTGGAACCATTGGGGATTACTATTGCCGTTGCCAAAGATCGGGCGATCGAATCGTTGATGCATGTGGGCGATCGCTTTGTTCTCAATATTTTAGAAGAGGGCAATTACCAGGCGTTGATGAAGCACTTTCTCAAGCGGTTTCCACCCGGTGCCGATCGCTTTGCCGATGTCAAAACTTATCCGGCGGGTGATGGTTCTCCCATTCTGGCGGAAGCATTGGCATATCTGGAATGTGAGGTGATCAGTCGGATGGAATGTAGCGATCACTGGGTGGTGTATAGCTCCGTGGACGCGGGACGAGTCTCTAATCTCGATGGGTTGACGGCTGTCCATCATCGCAAGGTCGGAAATCATTACTAAACTCTAAAAATTATGGCTGATATTAGACCACGGGATGTTCAGGTTGCCGAAATCGGGGCTAATACGCAGGTATTGCGATCGCGCACGTGGGATCGGCTCAAGTTTGAGATTGAATATGCCCGACAAAAGGGAACCACAGCTAATTCCTTTTTGATTCAGGCAGATCGCACCGCACTGATTGACCCACCCGGCGAATCGTTTACCGAAATCTTCATTGAAGAATTAGCGCATCATGTTTATCTACAACGGATCAATTACGTTGTTTTAGGACATGTCAATCCCAATCGTTGCACCACTTTAAAAGCACTGATTGGCGTAGAAGTTGCGTCTCAAATTACCTTTGTCTGTACGCGAGCGGGAGAAGTTGCCTTACGAGCCGCGTTTCCTGACCAAAAACTCCGGATTATCGTGGCGAACAGCGAAGAAACGATCGACCTGGGGCAAGGTCATATCTTGCACTTTATCCCCACCCCCACCCCACGTCATCCCGATGCCCTTTGCACCTACGATGCTGCTACCCACATTCTCTATAGCGATAAATTTTTGGGTGCCCACATTTGCAGCGATGAATTGTTTGATCGCAATTGGCGCGAGTTGGATGAAGATCGACGATACTATTTCGACTGCATTCATGCTGCCCAGGCAAAACAAGTTGAAACTGCTTTAGAGCGATTATCGTCCTTTGCGGCATCCGCCCGGATTGTTGCCCCCAGTCATGGACCCTTGATTCGCTATAGCGTTAGCCGCTTAATGTTTGACTATCGCTATTGGTGCGAACGGCAGCAAGCCCAGGATTTTTCGGTGGCTCTGCTGTATGCCTCTGCCTATGGCAACACCGCAACCATGGCAGCGGCGATCGTCCAGGGGTTAGTGCAGTCGGGCATTTCCGTACAATCGATCAATTGTGAATTTGCCAAACCGGGCGACATTACAACAGCGATCGAAGAAAACGATGGCTTTATCATTGGCTCTCCCACCTTAGGTGGTCATGCCCCTACTCAAGTGCAAACGGCGCTGGGTATCGTCCTTTCAACGGCTACTAAAAACAAGTTGGCAGGGGTGTTTGGTTCCTACGGCTGGAGTGGCGAAGCGATCGATTTATTGGAAAGTAAATTACAGGATGCTGGATATAGCTTTGGGTTTGAGCCAATTCGGGTGAAATTTAAACCCACCGATGACACCATCCAACAATGCGAAGCGGCGGGAACCGAGTTTGCTCAGGCTCTGCGTAAGGTGAAAAAGGTACGGGTACCGCGCCAGCTGATAGCTGACCCCCAAGCCGATCGCACCGCTCAAGCCGTCGGTCGAATTATTGGGTCTCTGTGTGTGTTAACCACGAAAACCGGAGACACGCACAATGGCACGCTGACCTCCTGGGTATCGCAAGCTACCTTTAGCCCGCCTGGACTGACGATCGCCGTTCCGAAAGCTCAGTTTGACAACCAATTGAGTCAACCGGGCGAAGGCTTTGTCTTAAATGTCTTAAAAGAAGGACGCACCCTGCGACGATATTTTCAAAAACCACCTGTCTCCGGAGATGATCGATTTGCGAATCTGGCAACCCACCCGGCAAGCAATGGCTGCTTAGTCTTGGACGAAGCCCTATCTTATTTAGAATGTACGGTGCATAACCGCATGGAATGCGGCGACCACTGGCTGGTCTACGCCACGGTAGATAATGGCAAAGTCATGGAAGCGGTTGGCGTGACAGCGGTGCAGTTCCGTAAAACAGGCAGCAGCTATTAAAGGACATCCAGCAGTAATGGTGTAAAGCGGCAGAGCTGCTCTACACCATCATCGCTATTTCTATGACGGGCAGGAAAAGCGATCGCTTTTACTTTTGCTGATGCGCCTGCAACCAGATCAACACATCCGATATCGTCGATAGGTCAAACAGATCTTCTGCCAACGCCTCGACCTGAGCCAGAGATAATTGTTCGATAAGCGA
Source organism: Calyptranema fuscum S582 (assembly GCF_055793305.1). NCBI lineage: Bacteria > Bacillati > Cyanobacteriota > Cyanophyceae > Oculatellales > Oculatellaceae > Calyptranema > Calyptranema fuscum. Next base: position 74,645 of record NZ_JBSLYH010000009.1, on the reverse strand, counting down.
TCGCACATTGGGCGGCAGAGTCCCAACCTTTCGGGTTAACAGTCGGGTGATAAGAGCGATTCCTTCTTGTTGTTTCCCTTGCTCTAAGCCTTGCTCTAAGCCTTGCTCCAAGCCTTGCTCTAAGCCTTCTGCCAGCGCCTCTTGATAGACTCTGGTCTGTTTCAGGTCACTCAAATTCAGCATTTGCTCAATCTCCTGGCGACTCAATTGGGGAAATTTGTACACCACAATCGTTTCGATCAATTCTATTATCGCTTGCTGACTTAGTCCGGCGATCGCTGTTTGTTGTACCTGGTTCAGCAATTGTCTAGCTTTGTCAGCGGCGCTAGACTCTGGTTCGATGATGAGCTGTATCAGCCCGATCCCTGGAGATTCTGGTACGTCGTTCAGTTCATCCAGATAGATGCGATGAATCTCCGGTAACGCCAACCAGCTTTGGTAAGGGCGCAGGTCGGTGGGTTCGAGCGATCGCTCTGGATAAAGTACCACTGCTTGCCAATCAAAAATGTCAGGATTTTGGCGCAGGAATAGACAGACTTCTGCAAACAATCGTCGATAGAGAAATTCATCCTTTTGAAACTGTACTTCTAAAAAATAGACTCTGGATGCAGTACCTTTGGAGGGAAGAAATACGCCATCTATGCGAAAGGCAGTTTGCTTTATTTCTACAGACCGAAAGGTATAGCCCTGGGCGAGCTGAGGCGATTGACCAATCAACTCGAAGAAAAGCCCTGGGGCGGTTTGAAATAGTCGATAAAAGAGGGAATCGGTTTGCACGGAACGTGCCTGCATCAACGGCTAAGATTTAAAAATCGGCACTGAGGGGCGCACGCGGGAAGGGGATGACATCGCGGATATTGGTCATGCCGGTGATGAATTGCACCAGTCGTTCAAAGCCCAACCCAAATCCGGCATGGGGGACGGTGCCAAAGCGACGCAGATCAAGGTACCACCAGAGGTCTTCGAGAGGCATTCCTGCTGCTTGAATGCGGCGTTCTAAGACATCTAATCGTTCTTCCCGTTGCGAACCGCCGATGATTTCACCAATGCGGGGAGCCAGCACATCCATGGCTCGAACCGTTTTTTCGTCGTCGTTGAGGCGCATATAAAAGGCTTTGATGCCGACGGGGTAGTCGGTGACGATCAGGGGCTTTTTGAACAAGTCTTCTGCCAGATAGCGTTCGTGTTCTGATTGCAGATCTAAGCCCCAGGACACAGGATATTCGAAGGTGCGATCGCTTTTTTCTAACAGGGCGATCGCTTCGGTGTAGGTAATGCGTTCAAACTGGTTGTTGATAATATTGTCTGCTGTTGTCAGAACGGAGTTATCGATGCGTTGATTGAAAAATTCCATATCTTCCGGGCACTTCTCTAGCACCGCCTGGAAGACATATTTCAAAAATTCTTCTGCCAACGCCATATTCCCCATCAGGTCGCAAAATGCCATTTCTGGCTCAATCATCCAAAATTCTGCCAGGTGGCGCGAGGTATTGGAATTTTCGGCGCGAAAGGTTGGTCCGAAGGTATAGACGTTGGTGAACGACATTGCCATGATTTCGGCTTCGAGCTGACCGCTGACGGTGAGGTAGGCGCGTTTGCCAAAAAAGTCTTGACTAAAATCGATCGCTCCCTCTTTCGTTTTGGGCACCTGGTTTAAGTCCAGGCTGGTGACGGTAAACAGTTCGCCTGCCCCTTCGCAATCGCTGGCTGTGATCAAGGGCGTATGTGCCCAGAGGAACCCGCGCTCCTGGAAAAATTGGTGAACGGCGGCGGCGCAGGCATTCCGTACGCGGAATACGGCACCCAGAGTATTGGTACGCGATCGCAAATGTCCAATGGTGCGCAGAAACTCAAAGGAATGTCGTTTCTTTTGGAGTGGATAGGTTTCGGGGTCGGCATCGCCATAGACGGTGATCGTGTCTGCTTTGAGTTCGATCCGTTGTCCTTTTCCGGGAGATGGCAGCAACACCCCGGCAACATCTACTGACGCGCCTGTGTTTAACTTACGCACCGTTTCGGCATAGTTGGGAAAGTCCTGGTTAATTACTACCTGAAGATTTGCCAGGGACGACCCATCATTGACTTCGATAAACGAAAATTCTTTTAGTTCGCGTTTGGTGCGCACCCATCCTTGAATGTGGACGGATTCATCGGGCTGACCACTGCGGAGAAGTTCTGCGATACGATGGCTGCTCATGTTGGCGTGACTAGAAATAATCCTTTCTAGAGTCTACTGTCTGAACGCAAAGCCTGTCATATATCCCCTGTAAACTATAGCGCTTCGCGCCTAGATAGATGACGGTTGTTGTGAGAGAGCCGCGCTCCGCGCGGCTCTCTCACAACACCTTGCAACCAGGTCTTGGTATGACAGGTTCAAGGCAGAGCGGTTAATGCGATCGCATTAGAGCAATCTCAGTTGCGAGGTCATCGGTTCTACCAGAGCTTCAGAAAGGGCTGGATCGGGCAGCGGATCAAACTGCCAGTCCGCCTGATCACTGGGAGACTCTATCTCTTCGGTCATCAAACCCTGTGCTGCCAGCATCAGTTCGTGGGCGAGGTCGCGCAGGTCGGGGCGGTTGTCTAAATAGGTTTTTAAGGCATCGAGCGGTTCGATGGCACTGCCAACGCCTAACTCGGGTAATCGCGGACGTGCCAGTTGGCTGACGAGTTCTGGATGGATGGTATAGGCGTGAGCCGTTGCTAGAGCGGTATGCAGGGTCGTGTTGTCGATGAGTTCGAGTTGGTCGGGGCGAATCTGGTAAATTAATCGGACGACTGCATCGGCGATCGCTTCCTGCTGAATAGCCTTCAATAAAGCGGTGTGGGGTTCGTCTAATTCGGATAGATTAACTCGAATTGTGCGAAAGGGACGCACAGGTAACGGACAAAACTCGATCTGCGTTTGGCCGCGTTCGACGTCAATCAACATGTAACCTTTATCTTCGTGCTCTTCGCTAAAATCGACGCGCTCGATACTACCGGGATAGACCACGGGGGGTTGCTCGCAGAGGATCTGATGGCGATGCACATGCCCCAGAGCAACGTAGTCAAAACACGGACGGGTGAGTAATGCCATCGGCACTGTGAACCCTTTGCCCACCGCCATAAATCGTTCGGCACCATAGCGGGCGGTATCGGTCATCAGGTGCGCCAGCAGCACCGTGGGTAAGCTTGGGTCAAGGCGACGGATTTCGCCTTCCAATACGATCCTTAAACGATCGATCAATAATTCATTAACGTCGGCTAGGGAGAGTCCTTCAGTATCTGGGCGGGTAAGGAGAGTGGAGCGGGTGAGCCAGGGCAGGGTGATGATCTGGATGGCTCCGTTGCGGGTTTCTAACGTATGGGTTTCCAGGCGATCGCCGACGACAAATCCGGGAACACCCAGGGTCTGGTAAATACTGAGGCTGGCTCCACCCTGTCCTTGGGAATGTTGATCATGGTTGCCGACCAATAGCACGGTGGGAATTTGTACATCTGCCAGGCGACGAAATTGGCTGGCAAAGGCTTGTTGCACAATTGGCGGAGGGGTGGCATCGGGAAAGGCATCGCCGCCAAACAGGACTAAATCGACAGGTTCGGCGATCGCCCGATCGATGCATCGGCTTAAGGTCTGGACAAAGTCTTCTAAGCGCGAATTCAAACCCGTTTCAGGATTAATCCGCCCATGGGAAAATCCACTGCCCATGTGGATATCGGAAAGATGGAGAATTTTGATCATGGAGGTTTCCCAACCTTTCTAGAACCGTAGGATGCTCAAAATCGTGGATCGATCAACCCTGAAGATTTAGTGTTGTCAGCGCGGCAACGCCGCGCTGACAACACTAAATCTTCGGCGCTCAGAATTCTGGGTCTTGCGAGTGCCATGACGTTTGCACCGCAACAGCTTATCCTAACCATACCGCATTCTACGTCATAGATTAGTACTCCTGTTTTATTGATATGCAAGCGACCATCACGACCTGGTATCTGGAAATGCTCGATCCGGCGCAACTGCGTCCCAAATTTTCCGATCATCCCCATCTCTCAATCCAGCACGCTGAAATCCCGTCACCCGAATTCAGTCGGTTTTTGTATGCCAGCGTCGGTGGCGATTGGTATTGGCTCCAGCGCTTGAGTTGGTCGTATCAGCAATGGTTAGACTATCTGCAACGTGATGCCGTTCAGACCTGGGTTGCCTATGTTTCAGGTACACCGGCTGGCTATATCGAGCTAGACGCACAAGCCAACCATCAGGTCGAAATTGCTTACTTTGGGTTGCTCAAACCATTTATGGGGCAGGGCATTGGCGGACATTTGTTGACCACAGGGATTCAGCAGGCATGGGCAATGGGGGCACAGCGGGTGTGGGTTCATACGTGCGATTTAGATAGTCCCTATGCGCTGGCAAACTATCAAGCGAGAGGATTGCAAATTTATCAAGAAACGCAGTGTATTGAAGCGCTGCCCGACCAACCGATCGGACCATGGGCAGGGGCTTACTTGCATCAGGACAAAACATGAATCTTGATGAAGTTGGTGCTGTGAGTCGCTTGCACGGGACTGCCACCCAAAATCAAAATTTTGTCCCCCGTTGTGACCAGGTGCCGTTGTTTGAGTTCAGTTTCAATCTGTTGGACGAGGTCTTCAACCGATGTCACGGGGCGGTCTAGCAGCAAGGGTGTTACGCCCCAAATTAAATTGAGTTGATGGTAAACCTTGATGTCGGGGGTGAAAGCAAGGATGGGGGTGCAGGGACGTTCAGCCGCCACGAGTCGGGCGCTATAGCCTGTGGTCGTAAATGCGGCGATGCTACGCAACTTAAGAATTTTATCGACCACGTTGATGGCTTCGCTAATGGCATGAGTTTCATCGTCCTCTGCCGGGGGTTGATTGGGTATATCAAGCGTTTGCTCGACTTCGGTAGCGATCCGCACCATCATCTCCACAGCTTGCACCGGAAAATCACCGACTGCCGATTCGCCCGACAGCATCACTGCATCGGTGCCGTCCATAATGGCGTTAGCCACATCGCTGGCTTCGGCGCGGGTCGGTCGAGGATTTTTAATCATGCTCTCTAGCATCTGTGTGGCAGTAATCACGGGAATACCGCGCTGATTGCAAATGCGGATCAGTTGCTTTTGAATGATCGGCACCTTTTCAGGATTGACTTCAACCCCCAAATCGCCACGCGCCACCATAATGCCATCGCATTCTTTCACAATCGCGTCAAATTGGCTGACTGCCTGTGGTTTTTCGATTTTGGCAATAACCGGCGTTGTGGCTGCGCCTAAATCTGCTAACAATTGTTTGAGCGCTCGCACATCGTCTGCCCGGCGGACAAAACTGAGCGCTACCCAGTCAATCCCCTGGGATAACCCAAATGCCAAATCCTGTTTATCTTTGTCTGTCAGAGACGGCAGTCTCAGATCGAGACTGGGCAAATTGATTCCTTTGCGGCTTTTGAGGATGCCGCCCCGGATCACCTGGCAGATTACCGATGAATCGGCGATCGCTTCTACCCGCAATTCTAATAAGCCATCATCCATCAGCACCCGTGCGCCCGGTTCGGCTTCTTCTGCCAGATAGGGGTAGTCGATCGGAATAGTGTGGGGATGATGGTCAAATTCGGCGATCGGCATTAGCACAACGGTTTCGCCATCCTGGAGTTGCATTTCGCCAATCGGCAATTGTCCGACCCGCACTTTAGGACCCTGCAAATCTTGCAGCAATGCCACTGGTAGATCCAATTCGGCGGAAGCTTGCCGTAATAGCTTGACTGTGCGGGCGTGGTCGTCGTAGCTGCCGTGAGAAAAATTGAGTCGGGCAACGGACATGCCTGCTTTCAGCAACTTCCGGATGACCTCTGGCGAATTGCTGGCGGGTCCGATAGTGGCGACAACTTTGGTGCGATGGAAGGGAAAGGGCATAGGGGAGGTGGGGGAGTGAGGGAGATGGGGGAGTGAGGGAGATAGAGGGGTGAAGGGGTGAAGGGATGGGGGAGGTGGGGGAGATAGGGGAGATAGGGGAGATGGGGGAGGTGGGCTTGCCGTGAGCGTAGTCGAACGGGAGATAGGGGAGATGGGGGAGGTGGGGGAGATGAAGGGATGAGGGAGATGGGCTTGCCGTGAGCGTAGTCGAACGGGAGATGGGGGAGGTGGGTTTGCTGTGAGTTTAGCGGGATGGGGGATAGAGGGGTGAAGGGGTGAAGGGGTGAAGGGATAGAGGTGCGATCGCCACCTTATGATTTAATGCTGACCAATTGCCAATTCGCTTTTTGTTCTGCCGAAAAGAGTGGCAACTCAAGTATCCCAAATGTTCCTGCTGTTGTCGGTAATGCAGTTGACGCCGGGTGTTTTTGCCGCAGCATCACAAATGAATTACAGCGCTTCGCGCTTGAGTATGTTTAGATTTTTTGTTGTGTGCCGCGCTCCGCGCGGCACACAACAAAAAATCTGTGGCTTAATCAATTGAAAATGGCTGTAACCTGTCATTCTTTTGGGAAGAGCGACGGCTTCGCCGTCGCTCTTCCCAAAAGGATTGGGTTTGATGGCATTCATGATCCTAAAATAACGATAGGTTGATATCGATAGATGCGCCAAAAATGGAACTATCGAAATCAATATCTGAGTCGGTTGAGTGCCCAAAACTGAAGCCGCCATAGAGCGAAAGTCGGGTTGTGCGGTTGAGGGTATAACTCAATTGGGCGATGAGTTGTTGGTAGGTGTCTTGTCGATCTTGTTCGGTAAAGTCTGCCCAAAGAAATTGATAACTCAGCCCGGTCTGCATGTTGTTGAGCAGGTTGTAGGTGAGGGAGACACCAACGGTATTGAGAATGCGGCTGCGATCGCTTGGATCGGCAAAGCTCAGGCGCAGTTGATAAAAGCTATTGAGGTTCAGACGAGGCAAGATTGGGTCGCGTCGTGCCAGGGTGACGCGAACGGAATGGTCATTGAGGAAGCGATCGCCGCCATCGGCTTCAAATAGTTGCTGGTTGCTCAAACTCAGCTCGCCATACATACGACGGGAGAGAAAATGACGGATGCCAGCTCGAAATTCTAATTCGTTATAGTCTAAATCGCTCAGATCGCCATACCGAATCAGGTTGCCTTCGATCGATGCCAGCAACATTGTTCTCGCATTCAGACGTGGGGCTGCTGAGAGTTGTAGCCGTGCGCCAATGAGTTGGTCATCCAGTGGGTCAATTTCATCGAGCAAAATATTATCGCTATGAAAATAGCTGACCCCTGCCGAGAAAAATACACTGGGTGGTTGGGGCGATCGCTGGAGTTGCAATTCTAATTCTCGCAGTTGCAATACGCCCAGTTCTGGATCGGCTGCGGCATTATCCTGATTTGCCGGATCGGTTGGATTGGCTGGATCGGTAGGAGTGTCAGGCGCAGGTATGGGAGCAGAGGTCGGATCGGCAGCAGGGCGCTGACTCATCAGCGGTGAAACTGGGCTGACGCAGAGAACTTCGTCACGGATAGCGCGACTCGGTGGCGCTGGGCTACCGGGTGTACACCCGTTGAGACAGACGTCGTCTGGGGGCTTGATGCTCCCTAGATTCCCCAATCCTGGGGGACGTTGAAGGGTTCGGTTTCCCCTGAATTGACCAGGGGAGGGCGATTCGTCAGATGTCTGGTTCGGTTCAACGATGGGTGTGAACACCGTCGCTGATGCTTGGGGTGGAACGGTGGTCAGAGGGGCAGGGACAGCAGGTTGCTGAGGGGGAAGGGCGGGGATGGAGCGAGATTTGTCGCGGGTCGGCCGCCGATCCGGAGGAACGGAAGAGGGCGTTACCCGATCGCTAATGTTCGGAACCGTTGCTGGTGTAGGGGTGATCTCAGCGGCGATCGCCGGTTGGGGCAAACCAGAGCCGATGGCTGCGATCGCGGCAACCCAGCCCATCAGAGGATGCAATCTCAATGCGTTAGAAAAAATGAAACCCATGGTTTCAAAACCACTTAACAAATCATCAATAATTCAGCCTGGGTGCAAATCGTGGGCAAGTTCTTCAGCTCGGACGAGGGTGGAGAGCGCTCTCCACACCCGTTTCTATACATCTCTAGGCATCAAGGATTATTACCGTTGCCATTACCGTTGCCGTTGCCGTTGCCATTGCCATTGCCATTGCCGTTGTCATTGCCGTTGCCGTTATCCGGAGTCCCGCCATTGTCGGGTCTACCGCCTGCTCCAAAGCCAATGCCAGGGTTATCTTGTCCTGGTGTATCGCTCACACCGCCACCGGGCGCATCACCGGCACCAGGCCTACCACCGGCACCAAAGCCGATGCCGGGGTTGTCCCGTCCTGGGGTGTCACCGGGTTCGGGTGTTGCTGGATCACCGCTATCAGGGGTTTCTCCCGGTTCAGTTGTCGGATCATCGTCAGGCGTGGGCGTGTCTGGTGTCTCTCGGCTTCCTCCAAAGCTATCTCGGGCAGGTTGAGGCATAGCATCGTCGCCCGGTTCGAGGGCGTTGTTGCCTCTTCCGGTGATCAAGTCGGGGTCTTGAGCCGGAGAAACGAGGTCGTTGGGAAAGTTGATGGTTGTATTCTCTGGCAGTGTGATCACGGTTGTAGGGGTGAGCACACCTTCCTCGACAGTCACAAATCTGAGGAACGATCGACTGTTTTCGGTGCCAAAATCTGCCACAGACGTTGAGTTATCGACCGTAAGGGACAAATTTAGATCCGATGTCGTGGCGTCTTCAACCGCTGGATCAAACTCTGAGTTGGGATTGAAGCTGAGATCTACCCGCTCGGGTAAGCGGACAAAGTCGGGGGTGTTGAGAGTGTCGCTGGCAGTCAGTGGCGCTTGGCTGGCTAAGGCACTTTGCATTTCTGCCTGGACGCTGGCGATCGCCGGATTAGAGGTGCCCGCTAAATCAGCCGGGGTCAGCCCGCGAACCAGATCGCTGGTTTGATAAAACCGATTCAAATCAAACTCATAAATGCCAACGATGTCGTCCCCAGTGGCGATCGCCATCTGGCCGCCCTGTAAGGCTTGCGATCGCGACCCGTCCCGGTTAAACATCTCAATTCCACTATCGGTCAAAGCCCCGACAATAGTGGTATCCGTTTCGGGAATATAGCGAACAAATAGTGCAGAACCGCGAATGCCTGCTGCTGCATTAGGGGTGCGCACGCGGGTTTGCCCCTGCCCTGGCGGAATCAACAGCAAAACGGTACCATTCGACATGCGAAAGTCGCGGGTACCGGGCGTAAACCAGAAGATCGCCTGTTCCCCAATGCGACCGAGCGACCCATCATTAAACCGCAACTCGGCTAACGAATCGCGTGCCGTTGCTACTCCATCTCCCGGTGCAACGACATCAGACAGTTGGGCAGGGCGAGACGCTTGCCGTTGCAACAATAGCTCGACGCGATTGCGGATTGCCTCAACCACGGCTTGATTCAGAGCTGTTTGCGCCTGACTTTGGCTGGGCAAGAGTAAAATACTAGAGAGACTGATCAATCCTGCCATCAGCACCGTCTGAAATGAATCGGCAATACGACGGGCATAGTGGGTCGTCGCGGCATGCTGATGTAGGAGTGTCATCGGCAGACATAATGCTGAGACGGTTTTGCGAAGCACTGGAAATCTCCAAATAATTCAGGACAGAATTTGATCGCACATACGTTGCCTATGTTTTGATGCTAAATTGCCGTCCAAAGGTATTTCAGCAATGCAGATGCAACCTCTGTTGATCCCTTATAACGTAGGGTGCAAGACCCATCAGGAAGGAACATTGTGGGGAGAGTCAGAAGTGGTGCTGTCCTGACTCTCCCATCGCAGTTATTGAAAAGCTCATCAGTAATGACTGAGTTGGCGGCTTTTTGTGCCCTTCAATCATGGAGTATTTGGCTCAACTATAGCGCTTCGAGCCAGGATAGAGGATGGGTGTAGTGTGAGAGCCGCGCGGAGCGCGGCTCTCACACTACACCGTGAACTTCATGCCGTTGAACATCAAGTTCAGAACTCTCAAGCCAATAGTAGCTGGGGGGTGAGCCGCAATGCCGCTCACCCCCCAGCCCATCCGACGATGATTGAGAACCGATCCTGATACGCTGTATTGTCGGGGTTTAGGATTCGCTAGCGGTGCTATTACGTTTGCGGTGTGCCAAACCCAACAGACCTATCCCCAAAAGCCCCAGTGTGACGGTCGGTTCAGGGACTGCAATGGGGCTGTAAGCAATGCCAACGGGACGACTCAGGCGGATATCGGCAGGTGTGAGGACATCGCCACTCAGACCTTCTCCAGGTAAGGGGTTGCCATTGGCATCAAAGCGGGAAATCGAGCCAATATTGCCATTGAGAAAATCGAAAATCGGGGTATAAAAATTACCGGCTGGGTCAAATGTCAGGTTGCCCATAAAACCAAAGGTGCTGCTGGAAAACTCGGACAATAGCGCCCCTGTAGCCACGTCATAGCTGCGAATGGCATTAGCAAAGTCGCTGACAAAGAGGGTACCATCGGGTCCAAATGCCAGTCCTAACAAGCTCACAAATCCTGTGCTGTCGGGGGCAATCTCGGGGGTGTCGAATACTACCGGAGTTGCGGTGCTGTCGTAGATGTTGTATTTCAAAACCTGGCTGGCAAAAGTACTCGTAGCTCCACCAAAGCCATCGGCAACAGTGCCTTGAGTGGTGACATACAAGTTTCCGTCGGCGTCAAAGAGCAGATCATTGGGACCGTTTAAGCCATCTGCTGTGCCTGTTCCAATAGCAAAGACATCAACAAATTCGCCCGTAACGGCGTCATACCGCACAATTTCATCGGAACGGAAACTGCTGACATAGAGATAGCCATCGGGTCCGAACGCTAAGCCGTAGGGGCGCACCAGATCGCCACCCTGGTCAAACCGTCCCAGCAATTCCCCGGTCTTGCCGTCAAATTTGAGGATGACACCTGCATAGGTAATGGGATCGGTAATAAAACTAACGTAAAGATTGCCGTCTGGTCCATAGGTCAGGTCATCAGGAGAGAAATATCCTTCCAGTGCGGAAATAAATTCGCCTCCGATTTTCCCTGTTCTTTCATCGACTAAGAGAACATTATTACCTTGAGTATTGCCCACTAAGAGGGCAGCTTCTGCTTTGGAGATGCTGAAGCTGAGGGGGCTAAGGGTACCAATTAATACTGAAGCCGCAGTGACCAGTGATGTTTTGAAGGTGAGATGCATAATGCTGTGTAAAAACAGTAGGGCGATTTGAATTATTTCTCAAACCGTTTCTCAGAGGGTGTTCATACCGTTACAACTTCCGAAATTTCACGGATACTTCATCAAAGGTTTATCCCGCTGTACGGATTGATTCAGTACGGTGTTGTGGGGCGCTCCACACCTCACAACACCATTTCTGCACTTGACGAACTTGCACATCGCTATACAGCAATTCTTAAGGATGCGCAGAACAAGTTGCTATAGGAGAGCCGCGCAGAGCGCGGCTCTCCTATAGCAGGCGTAATCCATTCAGCTGCGAAGCGATGTATCTGTGGTCTCAAGATTGGGACGATTCCAGGGCATTGTAGAACTCGCCCACCCAGGGAACCTGGGTCAAATCCGCGAAGGTGATTTGCCGCTGTTGCCGATCGAGGGCTTCGATGCGTTGTTTTTCTGCGTAAATTTGCTGTTGATAGTATTGGCTGAGTTCGGGACTTTCCTGGCTATTGGTTTTTTCCCAAAGGTTGAGGAAGTGGCGGCAGCGTTTTTCGCACATCACCCGTTCCATACAGGCGATCGCCGTCCGAATGACTAGCGGTGCCCGGAGAATATCGCGTTGGTTTTTTTCGTCGAGTTGAAACAACGGCTGTATCTGGTTAAACCGTTCTGGAAACTCGGCACAACAGTTTTGTAATCGCCCAATTAGATCATCGGCTTCATCATCCCACAGGATTTCCTGGGAACCATCACGTGGCATGACCTCGATCTCGTCGTCATTAACCCCGTTTGCCTGAGCGATCGCCTTGAGGTCTGATCCATGAAATTCCATCAACTGTTGCCAGAGAAACCGATGATGGGCAATGCCAAAGTCTAAATCTCTTTCTTCCAGAGCCGCAATAATTTGATCGCGATAGTCAGGGAAATGCAGGTAAAGCCGGAGCAGTTGGGCTTCGGCTTCTTCAAGTAAGGTGCGATCGCCCGGAGTTTGCCATTTTTGGGCGCGCCCGTGCCAGCGCTGCCCCCGCACCTGGGTGCGCAGGTCGGTTTCCAATTGCAACGAAAGCCGCGCATTGCCCTGGCTCAGCAGATCCGCACAGCGATGAATGTAATGGGTTCGCAGGGTGGCATTGGGTAAGTTTCCCAGCAATTGGGCGATCGCCTCCGTCGCTTGTTGAAACTGTTCGGGCTGGGTCAAATTCAAGGTGGCTAGTAGTTGTTGAATTTGCCAGTCAATCCACAACGGAGACTGTTCCAAAAGGGTGTGATAGTCGTCGGCAGTGTGGGTTTTGAGAAATTCATCAGGGTCTTTGCCCTGGGGAATATTTAAGACGCGCAGTTGCACTTCGCCCCGATAGGCTAGCTCTGCCACTTCTTTGATCGCCCGTTCGGCAGCTTTGGCACCTGCTGTATCAGCATCAAAGTTGAGGACGATTTGTTTCGATTCGGTATAGCGCAAGATTTGCCGAATCTGAAAGATACTCAGAGCTGTGCCTAAGGATGCAACGGCATTGGTGATCCCCACGGCATGGAGTGCGATCGCATCGAAATAACCTTCAACAACCACGGCTCGGTCTTGTTTGGCGATCGCCGCTCGCGCTTTATCCAACGCAAACAGGGTCTTGCCTTTATCAAATAGCTCCGTTTCTGGCGAGTTGAGATATTTGGGTTGCTCATCGCCCAGGCTTCTGCCACCAAAGCCAATCACCCGCCCCTGCAAGTCATGGATGGGAATCATCAGGCGATCGCGAAATCTATCGTAATAGCCACTGCCCCCTTGCCGGGGCACAATTAACCCTGCCCGCTCAACCAGTTCGACAGGATAGCGCTTTTGCTCGACCAGATAGCCATACAGCGTTTGCCAGCCTGCTGGTGCATAGCCCATCTGAAACTGTTGAATAATAGCGGTGTCTAGCGCTCGCTCTGTCTGCAAATAGTGCAATGCCCCCTCTCCTTGGGGTTGATGCAATGCATGTTGAAAAAACTGCATTGTCATTGCCAAAATTTCGTAGAGCTGCTCCCTCAGCGACTGTTGCCGCTGATATTCTTGCCGCTGTTCCGGTTCAATAGTGCGAATCGAGAGCTGATAGTGTTGCGCCAGATTAAACACCACTTCGCCAAAGGGCTGTTTATTCAGCTCCATCAAAAATTTGATGGCATTTCCCCCAGCACCGCAACTAAAGCAGTAATAAAACTGTTTGCTGGGGCTGACCGTAAAACTAGGAGACTTGTCATCGTGAAACGGGCAAAGCCCGACAAAATCTTTACCCCGTTTCCGCAACAGCACATGCTCAGAAACCACGTCTACGATATCGACGCGCTGTTTTACCTGTTCAACCGTGTCAGGGTGTAGCCGAGGAATGTCCATGGGTGCTAAAAGCAAACAGGTTAATCGTAGAGTTTATGCCGTGTCTAAGCTGGAAACGCAGATCGCCTGTTTAGTAGAGTGCGGCTCCGCCGCACTCTACCAAACATAAGATTGGATTTAGATCACGGCTCGTCGATTATAGTCTGCTACTGATAAGAAACCTAGCCTATCTTCGTTGTGGTTGGTGATGGGCGATCGCAAAATTATAGCAATTCCCAAGGGCGTGCAGTCCAGGTGTTGTGAGAGAGCCGCGCGGAGCGCGGCTCTCTCACAACACCCATAATCTATCCATACGCGACGCGCTATACCGTCTGCATCTGTGCTAATTTTGGCAGGTGCGTTAGCGTGTGGTTGCAAAAAGCCCCTGTCGCAAGCGATTCTCCCTACAAAACTACATATGCAAGATGCGCCTAAATTTACGTCACCTGTTATCCTGATTTGCAGGCAATTCTGAGACCGAAGATTTCAACAGAAATCCGCCATTGATCGGCTTAAACTTTCCGAGGACGTATGGGACGAATTTTTATTTCAGCAGGGCATGGAGGCGTAGAAAACGGTAGACCCGACCCTGGCAGCATCGTAGACGGCACGACTGAAGCGCAAGAGATGATCTTGCTGCGAGATCTGATTGTGCCGGAATTGCGATCGCGTGGTTTTGAAGTATTAGCGGTTCCAGATGATTTGAGTTTAGACGGCACGATCAACTGGATCAATTTTCGCTATCGCACAGGTGATATCGCCCTGGAAATTCATGCCGAGTCGTTTAGCAACCCAACCGCTCGGGGAGCAACCGTTTACTACATCGCCAACAACGACCAGCGCAAAGCCCATGCCGAATTACTTCTGCTTGCCCTCCTGCGGCGGGTACCCCAACTCCCCAGCCGAGGTGCCAAACCCGATACGCAAACAGGCCTGGGTAGTTTAGCCTTTTGTCGCCGGACGACGGGGGCTTCTTTGTTGAGTGAAGTGTGCTATTTATCCAGCCCAGACGATCGCAATCTGTTACAAACCCGTCGCCGCGACTTTGCCTTGGGCATTGCCGATGGGCTAGCCTCCTGGAGCCGAGCCGTTTCAGGCGGATCACCCTCGCCTACGCCCACGCCGACCCCCACCCCAGGCACCTATGCTGCCATAAATATCAACCTGAATGGAGGAATTTATGGCGAACAAGGCATCCTGGTGAACAACAATGCCTATATTCCGATTGATCTGGTTGATGGCTTAAGCATCAATCTGTCTAATGCGCCCAATGTTGCCCGTGTTTCCTACGGCAATGTGGTTTACGTTCGAGCGGTCGATTTACGCGATTATAAAATCTCGGTTAGCTGGGACGGGGCAAATCGCACGGTCATTCTCAGAACGGTGCTGGAAATCTGCCCCGGTCAATTCGATCGAATTGCCGGGCAGGGCAAAACCACGGAAACGCAGTTACGGCTGTTCCTTAAAAACCATAACGAAGCCGCGATTACCCAATTCCCTGATCTGCCTCGGCTGTATCGCGAAGAGGCAGCAATTGAAGGGATTAATCACGACATTGCGTTTTCTCAAATGTGTGTCGAAACCAGTTACCTTAAATTTGGCGGGACGATCAAACCCGAACAAAATAATTTTGCTGGTTTAGGTGCAATTGGCAATGATGCTGCCGGTGCCACCTTCCCCAGTGCCCGCATCGGTGTGCGTGCTCATATTCAGCATCTCAAAGCCTATGCCAGCACCGAACCGCTGGTGCAAGAGCTGGTCGATCCGCGCTTTCGGTTTGTCACTCGGGGTGTTGCACCGCTGATCCAGCAGTTGAATGGACGGTGGGCAGCCGATCTTCAGTACGGCACCAAGATTTCAGCCGTCCTCACGTTGCTATACGAAGCCGCAGGCATCTTATCCACATAGTGATGGTTTATAGCAGTATGCAAGTTCGTTGATTCAGAACGGTGTTGTGGGGCGCGGAGCGCCCCACAACACCGTTCTGAATCAACCTGCGACTCTTTTTGAGAGATCAATCGCGCAGCCGTCGATCTCTCAAAAGGAATTGGGTTTGATAAAATCCTCGATCCTCAACCAGATGGTGCGTCTCAAGCAACCCAGATTACATTCCGGGTAGGTTTAGCCCACCTGTGAGTTGTTCCATCCGATCGCGCATGGTGGCAGTAGAAACGGCATAGGCGTCTTTCATGGCGGCTAAAACCAGGTCTGAGAGAACGTCTGCCCCTTCTCCCATGACATCAGGAGAAATTTCTACCCGACGAGGTTCCTGGTTGCCGCTCAGCCATATTTTTACCAGTCCACCACCCGATTCACCTGGTAATTCCATTGCTTCTAGCTCTTCTTGCAGCTTCTTTGCACCTTCTTGAACCTGCTGAGCTTTTTTGAGCGCTTCGGTCAGTTCTTTCATCTTGCCTAGACCGAAACCGCCGAATCCTTGTCCTTTTGACATAGCTTCCTGTGATGAATTCCTAGTGTGGATAATAACGTCCTAACCGTTATACCCATCATAAAAGGCTTCCTGCCGATTGACCATGCGCCTGGCACAGAACTTATTCTGGTCGGTGCTTTCTGACCAGTGCTCAATCCGCCTCTCCGGCATGATAGGAACTGCGTACCAACGGTCCCGATCGCACTTGAGAAAACCCCATTTCTTTGGCGATCGCCCCTAACTGATCAAATTCTTCAGGCGTCCAATATTTTTGTACAGGCAGATGCTCTAGCGACGGTTGCAGATATTGCCCCAGGGTCAAGCGATCGCACCCGACCGCCCGTAAATCGTGCAGGGTTTCAATAATTTCTGCCTGAGTCTCGCCATGCCCCAGCATCAGCCCTGACTTGGTAGGGATAGTGGCATCGAGGGTTTTGACGGTGTGTAAAACAGCAAGCGATCGCTCATACTTTGCCCCTCGCCGCACTGGATTTTGGAGCCGTCTAACCGTTTCGACATTGTGGTTATAACAAGCAGGTTTTGCCGCAACAACTGTGGCAATGCGCTGCTGTTGTGCAGTTTCCCCGGCTGTGCCGCCCCAAAAATCGGGCGTTAAGACTTCAATCTGGGTGTGGGGATGACGCTGGCGAATGGCGGTCATGGTTTGCACAAACCAACCTGCCCCCTGATCGGGTAAATCATCGCGGGCGACCGAGGTCAGCACTACATACCGCAAGCCCAAAAGCTGCACAGACTCGGCAATTTTTTCGGGTTCTGCCGGGTCGAGGGGCATGGGGGCGTGCCCTTTATCCACCTGACAAAATGCGCAAGCACGGGTGCAGGTGGGTCCCATCAGCAAAAATGTTGCCGTTTGTTTGGCATAACATTCGCCGCGATTGGGGCAGCGACCCTCCTCACAAATGGTGTGAATCTGCCGTTGTTTGATAATCCGTTGCACAGTAGATAACTCGCTGGCATTGCCAATGGGGCGACGCAACCAGCTGGGCAAGTTGTGCAATGGAGATGACGTGTGATTAGCCTGCGATCGCATCCTGGTAAACCCAATTCAAACGTTTTACAGCGCTTCGTGCTTCGATCCGTGCTTAGATCTGTTTAGATTTTTTGGGGTGTGCCGTGCGCCGCACGGCACACCCCAAAAAATTAGGAAGTTTCACATTCAAGTCTTATCCATCATGCCGTAATGCTGAAAAATCTGGTATTGCTCAATCCGCCTATGGAGCAATCGTCGAGCCGGTTAAATCAGGAGGTTGTGGAGAACTCGTGCTCGGCGCGAGTCTCACACAACCATTGTCCTAATCAATAGCTCGACCGCTATAGCCAAAACCTGCAATGCCGAAAAAACAATCTCTTAAACGTGAAGCGCTACCGCGATATTTGGGATATCTAAGTAAGGGACCATCAGATTCGTGCATCTCGAAGTGTGAAATTAGAGCGATCTGATTTTACAGAAGCTACACTAGTTCATGCTGACAAATTGCTCGCAGAGCAATTGTTTTCTTCAGAGCAACCCATACATTATAGGAAGCCTAATCTACCTGGCAAGACGTTATTGAATCAAACTCACTCCGATGTTGACGGCTGTGCTGCGTGCATTCGTCATATCAACACTCGCGATCGCCAGGTTAATTTTTGATTTTTGCATCAAAATTGGGTTAGGTGTTAGCTCTATAACGCCAGCTCAACCTTAGATTAGGATCTCCAGATGATTGCTATAAGCAAAATGTGACCATTTAAGTAGATTGACTCAGATTACTGATTCTCTATTCTCACTATTCAATCGCCTGCGATGTAGAGCTGCCAACGGTTTCGCCGAAAGTTATCGAACTCGCAACTCTAAGAATCTTATTAAATTAATTTAGGCAACGATAGATTCTAAGTTTGATTTGCTGAGAATCAGTTATAAGGTCAAGAGATGGGTCAATATTGAAGATTATGCTCAACCTGAAGCTTTAACTTGTTGTTAGTCATCCAAAACTTGTTTCCTTCACTCACCCTTCGAGGAGTTTGTCGTGGCAACCCACAAAATTTTAGTCATCGATGACAGTAGGGTCATCCGCAATATGGTCAGGGATATGTTACCGAAAGGTAACTTTCAGGTTCTTGAGGCGAAGGACGGTGTTGAAGGACTCAACACTATTAACCAAGAACGTCCAAACTTAATCATGTTGGATTTTTTGCTTCCTCGTTTGAGTGGCTGGGAAGTGTTCCAACAAATTCAGGCTCAGCCAGATTTACGGGCACCCCTGGTACTCATGTCTGGGCGGAAAGAGGAAGTCACTGAAAAAATTCCTGAACCGTTTGAATATTTTGAGTTCATCGAAAAGCCATTTGAACAGAAAGAGCTAGTAGACGCGATTAAGTCTGCCATGGCGAAGTTCAAAAAATGGCCTCAACCTGTCAATGTATCTGCCAGTAGCGCCGCGATCGCAGCGGAATCTGCGAGTAATGCTGCTGAAGTAGAACTACTGAAGCAAAAAATTGACAAGATGCAGACCGAAATGGAAATGATGAAAAAGCAGATGGCACAAATTCTGTCGTTCATCAAGCAACGAATGAAGTAAAACGGCTAATCACTCAATTACGCGTTGACGTTGCTGGTTTGGGCTATGAAATGTGATGTGAGTGCTGCGCGGAGTGCGGCACTCACATCACATTTCATAGCTGGATTAAGCGATGCCTAAAAGTTTCGCGGGGGGTCAAAAGGATCCTACCTCCACTTGGGTAGAATTGATTTTCTTATAAAAAAATAATCTTGAAGCCCTCATTTTCTGGCTTACTATCAAAAAAGGTTAAACCAGAAATTGGGACTTCTAAAAATTCCCTTTTGTTAGAAAATTCTTCCTACTCCTATTGGGGGCACAGCCCCCAATAGCCTATGGTGCAAAGTTTAGTGTTTGCGCTACTAGTACTCTGTAGTCAGCAGTAAATCTATCGCGGATCTAGTGGATCTATCAGCAATAACGATGCTTTTTAGCAATTTGCTCTGTAAATGACTTTTTGCCAGTAGATTTACTGAACCTTTATGGTACAGCCTGCAACCTTAAATTTATTAAGATACTGATGTTAGATCTCTTTGAAGTCGCACAGAATAGAAGGATGTCAAGGGATCTTGCCTGCTTGTGGGAATCGAGTCTCTACGTCCTTCAATGCATGAAAATTTGTATCAAATAGATATTGCTTGCTTGCAAGCTTTAACTTCTAAACTGTATGTCTTTTTTCGTATCTTATGTCTCGCGGTCTCAAGATGAAAGCTTAATTAATAGTATAAGAACTGCATATATACAGCCAGACCATTTCCCAACTGTTTATCATCTATGGGGCATTGGTGGTGTTGGAAAATCCACATTGATCCGTAAAATTGAAGAAGCTTTTCAACAGGATAAAAGACTTTCTAGAATTTGCTTTTATAGGGATCGAGGAATTAGCGATTCCCTTAATCCCATATCACTTATGGAGAAAATATACGAACAAATTGTTCCAAGAAATGCTTGGTCTGATCCATCATTTTGGCAACTTTATGAGGAATATTACAGTACAATATCCCAATTGAAGAATGAGCCTATATCAGGACGAGGTATAGTTACCGAAGAGCAACTACAATTGGTTAAAGATTTAGTTAATTTTGGAGTTACGCTCACGGGCAGTTATTTTCGAGCTACAGAAGATGTTCAGCAGAAAACCAAGGATGTGCTTGGAGAAGGAATAAATGCCGGACGTGCAGCTCTTTCCTTTGCTGATAGTGCTTGGCAATTTCTACAACAACACAGAGCAACAAAACGAAATAAATTACGCCAGATGCTGATGCAAGATCCAATTCAACATCTGACTCAGGCTTTTACAGAAGGTTTAAAGCAAGCATCGAAGGAAGATTCTATTCTAATACTTCTGGATCATTATGAGTATGCTTCTTCTGAAGTCGATTTATGGCTCTCAAGAGTATTATTGGCTGATAGTACCTTAAAAAATCATCAAATTCGTATAGTCTTAGCGGGTCGATATCGCCTCTTAACAAAAGAAGTTTGGCAGAAGTTAAATCAAGAACATTGTATTGAGGAACATGCAGTTTCTAGATTTAACGAGGAACAGACACGAATTTACCTTAAAACAGTAGGTATTGATGAAAACTGTTATGCAGAACAAATATTTAGACTAACTAAAGGTTTACCTTATTATCTAAACTGGGTAAAGAACGAGTACGGTAAAGGTCACGAAATCAACGATTTGCTCAATTTTCTAAAGGGTAACGAAGCAATTAGCAATATGCTGCTTCAAGGCTTCAATAAAAATCAGAAGCTAATTGTACGATATCTATCTTGTTGTCGATATTTTGATCGTAAGCTAGTTCAACATATATTGTTGGCTTTGGAACTAACTTCTGACAAGGATGCTGCTGAGGTCTATGATCATTTTAATTGGCTTGTGGAACAGACCTTCGTGGATCGAGATCCTTTAGGTTATTTCTTGGATGACGTATTCCGAGATGTATTAAGAAACTCTTTTTATCAGGATGATCAAGACTCATTTTACCGAGTTTGTCGCACCATAGCAGACTACTTTCAATCCAAGTCTGATGCTGAGGTAAAGCCTAATAGTTCTTATGTGCTTAAGTATGAGAACCAGGACTGGAGATTTTTAAGATCGGAATATCTATACTATCTATTATTCAGCCATGATTTTGATGAGTTTCAATTTCAATTTCAAACACATTTTTTAGAAGGATGTTACTTTAGACAAAAAGATGGGGTTGTTCAAAAAACTTTAGAATTGCTCTGTACAGAATCTGAATTAAGTAAACATCCGCTTCTCTCGCATCCAAAAAGAACTTTTCTATCCGACATATATCCGTTAGTTATCCATGGTGAAATTCTTGAAAAAGAACTAACTAGTGATGTGTCTACCCAAGAATGCTTTAGATTTTCAAAACAAGAGATTTCGAAGGCTATTCAAATGTGTTTTTCTAACTTAGAAAAACTTGATGGGCTGTCTAAATTCTATGCTCTATTGAGTTTAGCTATACAAGCTCCTCGCTTCCAGAAAAAGACTTATATAGAACAGGCTGAAGAACAAGCTAGTAAATTGCTTGTATACAATGACTCTCTTTTTAACTTGAGATTATTTCTACATGGAATAGGGAAAATTTGGCATGATATTGGTCAGTATGAATTAGCAATTGTTAGTTATGAAAAAGCGCTCAGCTTTAGATCTGACTCTCATGAAGCATGGAACAACAAAGGAATTGCTCTTTTTAATTTAAAACGTTATGAAGAAGCTATTGAAAGTTACGATAAGGCTTTAGAAATTGAACCGGAAAAATATTATTCGTGGGATGCTCGCGGTATCGCACTCAGTTGTTTAAAGCAGTATGAGGAAGCATTGAGAAGTTATAACAAAGTACTTGAAATTAAGCCTGATGATTATCAGGCTTATTATAATCGAGGAATTGCTCTGTGTAATTTAGGAAGGGAAGAAGATGCAATTAAAAGTTGGAAGAGGGCAATTGAGATTAAACCTGATTATCCTCAGCCATACTACAATTGTGCATGTCTTTATGCACGTTCTCACAACATTGACTTAGCTATAGAATGTTTGAAGCAAGCTATCAGTATAAACCCTAAAAAATATTTGGCTATGATTCAAAACGATTCTGACTTTAATAATATTAAAGATGAAATAAGCTTTAAGGGATTGCTAGCGGGGAATATTTAAATAGTTCTTATGGATTACTGTAACTTTTCATCTTATTAAACTTAGGAGTGAGATATGAGACTTGTCAAATTAGGACTTCACGTATTGTTGGCTACTACGGTTTGCCTAGGATTTGGAGCTTTTTCTATAAGGGAATCACAAGCTCAACGTCCTACTTTTTTATTGGATTTAGGTTGTGCAAATATTAGCGGTGGGTGGTACCAGAGCCGGAGAGATATTTCTGTAGGTCGGCAACTTTACACTACAGTTATGTACATGACGGGAAACTCCGGTTTTACGTGTAGATTACCGTCATCTGATTCTCAAAGTTTAAGGCTTGAGTTTGGTATACGCGATGATGACTCGGACTATCCTCCTACACGGCTCGATATTTATGTAGACGGTAATGCAGCGCAATCTGTGCTTGTTTCTCGTAGTCAAGCTAGAACTGTTTTGCTTGATGTTACCGGCGCTAGGAGTATTTCCTTGGAAACCAGTTGTTTAAGAGCCAGCGGTTGCAATAGAATTCATTTCTGGAATGCTCAGCTAGAGACTGGACCGGTTTCTCCTGGCAGGAGACCCTGAATTTATGTCTTTAAGCCGTCGCCGGTTTAATCGTTTGGTGGTTATGGGAGGAGCATCTGTTACAACTTCTTCAGGTATCTTTTTCCCAAAACCAGCTGAAGCTTATACCGTAGAATTTTCGTTGGCAGATTTTTCCAGCTCTAGTGTTTTTAATCGTCTTCAACGTTTAGCAAATGCTAGGGCACTGCCTGGTGTTTTAACGCCTATCTTGAGAGGTGAGTCACCAAGTTCAGACGAAGTTCCTCGTGAGGCAGCTCCCGTAATTCGTAGCTCTGATAGAGTTCTTGTAAACCAGCAGTTTTCCCAATCAAGAACTGAACTTGCACGAGCTGGTACTAGTGCAGCTCCTAATCTTTTATGGGGAAGACAGCGCCAGGAAAATCTCGGTCCTAATGTTGGTTTTGGCTTTGTACAAGAGTATGAAGATCAGTTTAGTGATGCCAAAATTTCTGGTCCAACGATAGCAGGTATTCATAACGCTCAATTGATTTTGGCAGATGCGAGGCTTGCGCCTAATGAAGTTGCGGCTTCTCTTTTACCTGTTCGTTCTACGTTTGACGACTTAGGTAGTTGGACCGGCGAAGAGGGTTCAGGAACTAGTTTTACCCAATTTCGTACTAGTGCGGGTACCCTGACCTCTCGCTACGACCTTATCGAGCCAGGTCGAGGAGGTTTTGGTGAAGTCTTGATTACCCTAGAGGCGGAAGATCAGCCACGACGGGATATTTTAGTAACTGTAGTTTTCTCATAAAGGTAAGAGTCATTAAAGATGTCACAAATAAAACTGTTGGCAAAAAATTAGGAGCAACATAGCAAAGTCATATCCTGAGATTCAGCACCGAAAAGTGCTCAATCAAATTCTTTCAGCGGTTTATCTGGCAGTCGCTCTTTGTTAGCAATGTCCTGAGTCTGTTGGAGGGGGGTGGGGGATGAGAGCTAATCCCGATACTCATGAGAAGTGACCCACTAATCGAGTTCTCGTCTGCCTTCTAGCGCTCGTGCCAGGGTAATTTCATCGGCATATTCCAGATCACCCCCCATGGGCAACCCAAACGCAATGCGAGTGACGCGAGTGAAGGGTTTAAGCAGATGCCCAACGTAAAGGGTTGTGGTATCTCCTTCGATGCTGGGGCTAATTGCCAAAATTAATTCTTGAATGCTGTTGCGGCTGACCCGATGCACCAGAGCATTGATATGGAGTTGGTCAGGACCAATGCCATTCATCGGTGAGATCAGCCCACCCAGAACATGGTAAAGCCCTTGATATTCGCGGGTTTTTTCTAAAGCGATAACGTCTTTTGGATCGGCAACCACACAAATGACACTGCGATCGCGACTGTTTGACCGACAAATTTCACAGACAGGTTCGGCGGAGAGATGAAAACATTCCTGGCATAGCCCAACTTTTTGTTTGGCGTCTAATAGCGCTTGTGCCAGCGCTTGGACTTCTGTCTCAGGGCGTTTTAAGATATGCAACGCTAACCGTTGTGCGGTTTTAGGACCCACACCCGGCAGTTTTTGGAATTGCTCGATCAGCCGAGCTAGCGGACGAGTATAAACTGGAAACCTCCTTTGCCGCAGGTCATCAGAGCCGGTTTAAGTCTTGCAGCAATGCCATGCCGACACATTTCTATTCCTATGATCTATTCCTATGATGACATTTCTTTAAGATCCCATCCGGAAATTAGAGAGTTTGCGGTTGTGAGGGATTAAAAATTAAAATAAAATCCCAGTTTGGTGGCGCGGCGAAGCCGCGCCACCAAACTGGGATTTTAGGAACTGGTAGACAAAATTCAAAGTTTTACAACGGGGTGCCGGGGTGGAACCCCTGCGTGGGGGCGCAGCCCCAAACTCCATGTGCAAAGTTTAGTGTTCGCAACACTAGTAAATCCCTTATATGCCTTTATTTTATTGAGGGTAGGGTGCGTCATTTGCTGCCAAGACACCCTATGATACGAGATTGTTACACCAGTGTTGCAAGCTATATTCTGCAACCGCTTGAGATCCAGGGAGAGGGCGGGACATGTCGGTTGAGAGCCTGAGTGCATTCCTGACTGCGGTGCTTGATGACGAACAGTTGCGGTTTCGGCTGGTTCATGCCGATCGACATAGCGATCGCCTCAGTCACCTGATTGAGCTGGGAACAGCCGCTGGTTTTAGCTTTGATGCTGCCGATGTCGTTGCCTTGGTTGCACCCAGTGAAGACTGGACGCAGGGCGAACTCGAAGTGTTTGAGCTGGGCGGAAAGTTGCGCCTCACGTGGTACGCCGCCGATGGCAACGACCAGACGATTGAATATGCCCGACCCAACGACTACGCCCATATTTTTCAGATCAATGTGGTTGCATCTGAACCGCTCAGTCCGGTCGAAGCGATTTTAGCAATCGGCTTTTTGGCAATGGTGATTGATGGCGAACGGGCTCCAGAAGAGATGCAAGTTTTAGAAGGCTATTTGCAGCAAATTGATCTGGTAGATCAGGCAAACCAGGCTGTACGTCAGAAAATCCAGCGGATTTTTCATCAAGAGGGACCGGGGGCATTGTTTAATGCGGCTAAATCTGCTCTGTCGCCCTCTGAAATTGAGACGGCGTTTACCCTGGCGACCCATGTGGTGCTGGCAGATAACCTCTTGATGGATGAAGAGAACGATTGTCTGGTGGCGTTAGCTCAGGCGCTAGAGATTACCGATGCAGCGTTTGATCAGCTTGTTGCCCAGGCACTCCAGCAGCATACAGAGACGGCTGGTGCACTGGATGCTACGCCATTGTTGAGGAGCGTACTCACGTTTTTTCAGGCTGAAGATTGGACGATTGACGAAATTCAAGACGCGTCTAACTTAGTTACGAGCTACCAGGGACAAAATGGCGCGTGGCTGTGTGTCGTGGAAGTGCAGGATGCCATTGAACAAGTTTTGTTTTACTCGATTTGTCCGATTACGGTGCCAACGGCAAAACGGGCAGACGCTGCCGAATTTATTACCCGCGCCAATTACGACTTAACGATCGGTAATTTTGAGATGAGCTTTGACAGTGGTCAGGTTCGCTATCGTACCAGTATCAGCCTGGAGGGAGTGCCCTTAAGCGATCGCCTGCTCAAACCTGTCGTCTATGCCAATGTGCTGGCGATGGATCAATATCTACCCGGCATTCAGGCGTTATTGCAAGATGTCTCTCCTGAAGTGGCGATCGCCCAGATTGCCGGACTGGATACCTGACTTGTGCGATCGCGCGGTTTTAAATGGCATCCATCTCAGGGATTGAGAGAGTGATGGCGGAACCATGCCTCTCTCCACCCGTCAGCTCAGGCGGCTAATAAAGATTGTTGAGAGAATGTATCGCAGATTCGTAAAGAGATAGTAAATCCGCTGTCATATTTGTCCGCGACCGCCATCCGCTTGCGAAAATTTACTGAGATGTCATTGGAAAAACGTTGGCTTTCCCCTGAGGATCGTGGATTTTGTGCGAAACACAAGGTGTTGTGAGAGAGCCGCGCGGAGCGCGGCTCTCTCACAACACCCGTAATCTATCCGAGTCTAGATTGCAGATGGATGAACCTGTCATTCTGTTTGAAAGCGATAGCAAAACCGTTGCTCTCTCAAACAAATAGGGTTGATAAAATCCGAAATCCTACGTTTAGTGGAAAAATAGGATGCCGAGAAACTCTTGAGTTCGTTTTTAAATCAGTTTTTTAGGAGGGCAGGATGGCAAATGATCCTGGAGAGAGTATCAAAGATGCTGCCAAAATTAAGGTAAAAAAAGCATCTCGAACATTTAAAGGGTTTGTCGGGGAGAGCGATCGCTCAGATTTTTATGCCTTTAGTCTGTCTAAAAAGAGTAGTTTTAATCTGTCGCTTAAAGGCTTGCAGGCTAATGCCGATGTCTTTTTGCTAAGTGCCAAAGGCAAAATCTTAGACAAGTCTCGCAAAGCCGGACGTAAGTCAGAAGATATTCTTACGACCCTGAAGAAGGGCACCTATTACATTAAAGTTTCTACCCGTACAGGTCGAGATAACACTTCCTATCGACTCACTGTTTCTACCCGCAACACACCTCCTAAATTGACTGTCAATAAAGGCACTGCCATTGGGGTAGGTGAGACGGAAACACTGACCAGTAAGTTGCTCAAGGCGATCGATGCTCAGCAATCTGCCGGAGAGCTAACCTATACCCTTAACCAACTGCCGACGGTAGGACGATTAGAATTAAATGGCACGCTCTTAGAAAAAGGTGATACGTTTACCCAAACTGATATTAATAAGGGTCGAGTTACCTATACTCACACGGGGCAGATCATCCAACTGACGAACAACACCAAAGATGACTTTGCAGTGGGGATTTCAGGCTCTAACGTAGTTTGGAACGGATTTGATGGCAATGACTATGAGGTGTTTTTGTACAACGGCACCACGGGGGTGACAAAGCAACTCACCAATAACAGCACCGAGGATTTTGCCAATAGCATCTCCGGATTAAATGTCGTCTGGACAAGCTATGACCAAAACCAAGCGGGTAAATCTTATTTTTACAATGGCACGACAGGCACAACAACTCTTTTAGTCTCACCTGGGTTATTGGGGTCTGATCTGGGTGTGGCTCCTGTCATTTCAGGTTCTAAAGCCATTTGGACGGGGTTGAACAGCTCTAAGCTCGATCTCTTTCTTTACGACGACACAACCAAGACAACATCCCGAATCTCCAACAATTCCTTTGATGAAGCGGTGGTGGCGTTTAACGACTCCTATGTGGTCTACAACCGCCTCGACCCCAGTGACCAGACCCAACCCATTGAAGTATTCCTCTACAACATTGCCACCGACACAGCCATTCAAATTTCTAACGGCAGTAATACCAACTCCGCGATCGGGCTATCGGGTTCCAAAGTGTACTGGAACGGCTCTGATGGCAATGACTATGAAGTCTTTTCCTATGATGTCACGACTGCTAAGACGACCAATGTCACCAACAACAGTCAGGATGATTTGGTGGTCGCAGCGACCGGGCTTTCGGGAACAAACTTAGCCCTCAATCGCTTTGACGGCACGGATTTCGAAACGTTTTTCTACAATGCCAGCACCAATACATCGCGGCAATTAACCGATAACAGCACCGATGATGTGACCAGTGCCATATCGGGTGCCAATCTCATCTGGAGTAACTCAGATGCCAATAATCAGCCGCTCGATGTGTTGCTGTATAACGGCAGCAGTGGGATCACGACTCAACTGACCAATGATGCGATTGAGGATTTTTCTGTGGGTATTTCCGGGTCTAACGTGATCTGGAATCGGTTTGAGAGTGACGATGCGGAAGTCGTTTTGGCAAAAGTGGATGCTAGCGTTACCTCGGATCTGTTTAAGTTTACGGTCAATGATGGCGTGAAAGGCAGGAGAAAAGGAACCTTCAAAATTACGATCAGCTAAACTTAGAATCTGCCGCTGAATAAAATTTTAGTAATGGGTTACGCTGCACTTCGTCGCAGCGTTTCAGCTATATAGCGCTATGTAAATTCATTTAGTGCAGAAATGGTGTTGTGGGACGCTCCGCGCCCCACAACACCGTACTGAATCAACCCGCACAGCGCTATAGCAGTTCAGCGGTTGGTTAGGACAAAGGTTGTGTGAGAACCTGCGCAGAGCGCGGGTTCTCACACAACCTCCTGATTTAACCGTCTCAACGGTTGCTATAGCGATCCTGAGTCAGTTGTGAAAGCGCCCGCCCGAAGGGCGGGCGCTTTCACAACCGATCATTTTCACAAATCAAATAGGATTGCTATAGAAGACCATAAGTAATGTTGAAAATGCTACCCATGATCCGTACAGAGTGTAGAGTACAAATGTAGCTTTTTTTACGCATTCCATCCTGGTTTTACACAAGTCTGGGTGAGCGGTTGATCACAGAATGATAGGCATCTCATGGTAAATCGGTTGCAAACTGCTCTTCGCCATGCTCGGTCGATTGTCTTGGGGACTAAACCGCGTCGTGTTCGTGGATGGTTAGATGCGGATGAGACGGCGGATTTCTACCGGGTTCAGTTGGGTCAAAAGAGTAGTTTTAATCTGCACCTGGGTCGATTGAATGGGGATGCCAATTTAATATTGCGGAACCGTCGAGGAAAGGTTTTAGAGCGATCGCACCATTTCGGCACGCAGCCCGAACGCATGAACACGATTCTGGAACCCGGTGTTTATTACATCCAGGTTGTGCGACGGCAGGGCAAACAACCCATATCCTATCGCCTGAGATTAGCGGCTAACCAGATTACAGACCCCATTACAGACCCCGTCGTTGTTCCTCCGGTCGTCACCCCACAGCCTCCTCCCCCTGTGACACCGCCCCCGATCGCATCAGGCTTTAATTCTAACTATGGCTATGGTTTAGTAGACGCCGCTGCTGCTGTAGCTGAAGCAATGGGAGCGTCTCTCTTTGCCGATATGACCGATTTAGGGGGTTCTAGTTGGAACCTGGACAACATTAAAGCGCCAGAGGTCTGGAACCGGGGTATTACGGGAGGCGGGGTGGTTGTAGCCGTGATTGATACAGGTCTAGACTATACTCACAGCGACCTGCAAAATAGCCTCTGGATCAATCCAAACGAGATCTCTGGGAATGGCGTGGACGATGATGGCAATGGCTATATTGATGACATGTCTGGGTGGGACTTTTTTGCCCAAGACAATGCACCTTTGGATGAAAATGGTCATGGTACTCAGGTTGCAGGCGTAGTTGCGGCTGCGAATGATGGGGTAGGTAGCACTGGAGTCGCCTATGATGCCAAAATCATGCCCATCCGTGTCCTGGATGCCCAATTAGGAGGAACAACTGCCGATGTAGCAGCCGGCATTCGCTATGCCACAGCACAGGGAGCAGGCGTCATTAACCTGAGCCTATATACGGATGTGGATCATGCCATTGAAACCGCTGTTCAGGATGCCGTAGAGGCTGGAGTAGTCGTGGTAATGGCGGCAGGGAATAGTGGCGAAAGTCAGCCCGTCTTCCCGGCTCAACTGGCTCAGTCCTGGGGAATTGCCGTGGGAGCGATCGATCAAAATAACCAGATGCCAGCTTTCTCAGCCAGGGCAGGAACCGTCACGCTCAACTATGTGGTTGCACCGGGGGCGGGAGTCTACACCACCACGCTGAAAAATGATTATAAATTTGTCAAAGGGACGTCGATCGCTGCGCCCCAGGTGGCGGGAGTGGTAGCGCTAATTCGGAGTGCTAATCCTGACCTCACCCCCTTAGAAATCGAAGATCTATTGGTCAATACGGCAAATTCAACAGGCATTGCAGTCTAATGACAGGATGAACATGGTTGCCGGACAAACTCAACCCCCCTCCGATTCTGACTCGATCGATTCCCCTAGTTTTGAAATCAAAGTATCGCGCCATCTGACGACCTGGCTTGCCGAACAACGCGTCAGTCTGGCATTCACCACTCCACCTGCCAAATTGTTTTTAATTGGGTTAAAACCGGATGGGCAACTGTCGGTGTTTGAACGTACCTTTAATCGCTGTTTGGGGTTGGCAGCGGCGAAAGATACGCTCTATTTGAGCAGTCGTTATGAAGTCTGGCGGTTGGAAAACGCACTGCCCCCCGGACAGTTGACCGCCGAGGGATACGATCGCCAATACATTCCTCGGATGAGCTACACGACCGGGTTTCTGGGGATTCACGATGTAGCGATCGATCGCACCGATCGGGTAATTTTTGTGAATACTCGCTTTGGCTGTTTGGCAACGATCAGCGAGCAATATAGTTTTATTCCCCTGTGGAAACCGCCTTTTTTGCAAGAGATTGTCCAGGGCGATCGCTGTCACCTCAACGGTTTAGCCATGCGGGATGGTATGCCTGCCTATGTCACCAGCGTCAGCCAGACGGATGAATTTGATGGATGGCGCGATCGCCGCAGAGATGGCGGAACGATTACCGACATTGCCCGTAATGAAGTGGTGTTGACGGGTTTGTCGATGCCCCACTCGCCCCGCTGGTATCGTGACCAACTCTGGCTGACTAACTCTGGCACAGGCGAATTAATTCGGGTCGATCCGGAGCAAGGGAAGTTTGAAGCGATCGCCTTTGCTCCAGGCTTTTTGCGAGGATTATGTTTCGTGGGTGACTATGCCGTTGTTGGATCTTCTAAGCCCCGTCGGGGTGATTTATACTCTGGATTGGCATTAGATGATACCTTGCGAGAAACAGGTCAGGAACCCCGTCTGGGCATTTTCATCATCCACCTGCCCACAGGTAACATTGTTCACTGGTTATTCGTCGAAAGCACGCTGCGAGAGTTATATGATGTGGTCGCGCTGCCCGGTGTGCGGTATCCAATGGCGCTGGGCTTAGTGACCGAGGAAATTCAAAACACAATCTGGTTTGATCCAGGCTCAATGTCCATCGCATGATGGAGCAAAACCCTAGTCCTGCGTCCTACAGAGCACCATTACAATGGCAACGTTTCAACTGATCGAGTTAACCAACCATCGGATTACCGTCACCCCGCATTTCACAGAGTGGTTGGCAGAACAGCAGGTCAGTTTGGCGTTGACCAATACGTTGGGACATCACCTGTTTTTGATTGGCTTGAAACCCAATGGGCAGCTCTCCGTTCAGGACTATGGATTTGATCGCTGCATGGGTTTAGTTGCCCAGAATAGCAACACCCTGTATATGGTGACTCGGTTTCAGATCTGGCGCTTAGAAAATGCCCTGCCTCCCGGTGAGCTGACGGATGAGGGCTGCGATCGCCTCTATATTCCCCAACTGTCTTACATCACGGGCGTACTCAACATCCACGACATTGCCGTTACTGCCCGTCAACAGGTAGTCTTCGTCGCCACCCGATTTAACTGCATTGCCGCCGTCAGCCCGACCAAAAACTTTATTCCCCTCTGGCGACCGCCTTTCATCGCCCGAACCATCCCACCAGATCATTGTCACCTCAACGGGTTTGCTCTGCGGGATGGGGAACTTGCCTACGCCACCAGCTTCAGCCAAACCGACGCACCTGAAGGCTGGCGCAACTGCCGCCAATCTGGAGGCACGATTACAGACATTCCCAACCGACAAGTGGTTGTCACAGGCTTGTCGATGCCTCATTCTCCCCGCTTCTATCGTGGTGATTTATGGGTTGCCGAATCGGGAACCGGGCAGTTTGGACGGGTTGATTTGAAGCAAGGCAAATTTGAGCCAATGGTCTTTGGCGCGGGCTTTTTGCGCGGCTTAGCTTTTGTTGGTGATTTTGCTGTGGTTGGCTCTTCTAAGCCACGTCACGATGATTTTTTTGCAGGGCTGGAGTTGGGCAAGCGTCTAGAAACATTGGGAATAATGCCCCATCGGGGATTGCATGTGGTGGACTTGCGATCGCAAACAATTGTCCATTCTCTGGGCATCGAAGGCGTCCAGGGAGAGATTTACGACGTAGTCGTTTTACCCAAAGTTCGCCGACCAACGGTTCTAAATACGATTGATGACATCCAACGAACAGTCACAATGGCACCCCTGGGTCAGCTCTAACCATAGGTAGCGGTGTGCAAGTTCGTTCAGTACAGAAATGGTGTGGTGGGGCGCTCCGCGCCTCACCACACCATTTCTGTACTGAATTAGCTGGTCATTTTTTATACAAAAACTTTAAAACAAAATACAGATAAAATCCTGGAATTGTTGACGATTTTGGTGAATTGTCAGGTGACGTGAGTTGTTGAATTCCTTAAAAAAATGTAGAGTATTATCCCTGATTCATAACAATATCTGTTCTAAGTGGCTATTGCCACATTCTTGTCACAATCTTTCTTGAAAATAAATAACTCTAGCGCTTGACTGTTACAAAAGTTTTACGCGCGATCGCATGTGTCCAAATATACTTGATTTTTAATAAATTTTCTCTCGCAACAAATTATCGCTTCATAGCTTTATTCTCATGAATTCGAATGAGGAAACAGAGGAACACCTCCCCTTTCTTTTGGGGTCAAGCTGTCGCCATACGCTTTAAGCAGATTTTTTAACGTTACTGAGCAGAGATTTGTCCCGCAGAAACAGGCATCGCTCTCCAGAAAAGCGATCGCTCCTTGCTTGCAATCTAACTTTTTCACGTGAGGTGTATGATTCATGGCATTCGATTTTTCAGATGGTTACTCCCTCAGTAGCAACGATGTTTTGGGAGATGGGTTTGGTAGTGTCATCTCGACGTCCGGTGAAGTTTCTACCTCCAATGAATTGATTGCAGCGGTAGCCAACCAGAGCACTGGCGGTCTCGATTTTTCAGACGCTTACTCGTTAGCGGCATCCGACATCGTTGGTGATGGCGTTAGCTCTGCTGCTCTGCGTGGGCAGGTGGGTACTTTGGCAACAGGTAGCATCCAGTTGGTGGATAGCAGCGGTTTTGAGTGGTTCATCAACACAGATATCACCTTTGCCACAACGTCCTCTGCCAGTGGGGCAGCGAGCGAAGCGTCCTTTACAGTAGCAGTTGCTGCCACCACGCTGGGGGGTGGAACCGTTGCTACGACGTTGAATGATGCCTTCGACGGCTACAACACAGTATCCGTGAATGGGGTCACCTATAACGACAACGGCACTCCAACGACAGAGTTTACGGGAGCAGTTTCTGGCATCGATCGGCAAGTCGTGTACAATGCCCAAACCATTGGCAGCCTTCAGGTGACACGCAAAGTCTTTGTGCCTGATAACGATGCCTTTGCTCGCTGGCTCAACATTGTGACCAATACCAGCAGCACGACCCAAACAGTTACCTTGAGAATTGACAACAACTTGGGTTCAGATAGCAACACCACCATTGTCAGTAGTTCCGATGGAGATGCTACCGGAGAACTCACCGACACTTGGGTGACGACTTTCCAGAATTTTTCTGGAACCACTTCGTCTGATCCACGTCTGGGACATATTTTGCAGGGAGTCGGTGCCTCTGTCGGGCTGTCTAATATCTCCTTTACGAATGGAGACGATAACCCATTCTGGGAGTACACCTTTACGCTGGCTCCAGGCGAAACTGGAATCATCATGAACCTGGCAACGGGGCAAGCATCCAGAACAGCCGCAGCGACCAAATCAACAGAACTGGCAGGGGTCACCAGCAACATGCTGCAAGGCATGACGGCTGCCGAAATTAGCCAGGTCAAGAATTTCCTGCTGACGTCCACGGTTGAGTTTTCGCAAGCGACCTACCAGGTGAATGAAGATGGCATCGTAGCCGGAGTAGCAATCACCCTGACCCGCACGGGCTTAACCAGTATTGCTACCTCTGTGCAGGTACAACTTGCGAATGGCACTGCCACGGGTGGAGCACCGCCCCTAGCAGGCACAGAGGATTTTGATAACAGCCTGCTGACCATCAATTTTGCTGCCAATCAAACCACGGCAACGGTGGTTGTTCCGATTCAAAACGATAGCCTGGTCGAATCAGATGAAACGTTAAGTTTGACGTTGGTCAATCCAGGTACCCAGGCAGTGCTGGGTACTCAAACGACAGCAACACTGACTATCCTCAATGACGATGAAGAAGAGGTTGTGGTTGGCTGTCAACCGGGAGTCAATCTAAAGGGCAACGCCAACAACAATCGTCTTCAAGGAGGTTCTGACTCTGACACGATCCAGGGTCTAGGAGGTGACGATGTATTGCTGGGGTTAGGTTGTGAGGATACGTTGTCGGGTGGTAGTGGGGACGATCGCCTCTTTGGGGGGGATGAGGAGGATGTGCTGAGTGGTGATGATGGCAACGATAAGTTAGACGGCGGGACAGGTCGCGATCGCCTTCAGGGTGGGTCTGGAAATGATCAACTGTCTGGAAATATAGATGACGATACTCTATCAGGCGAACAAGGGAGTGATCGGGTCTTTGGACAAGGTGGCGATGACACCTTAAACGGCGGATCAGGCGACGATGTCATGGGCGGCGGACGTGGCAATGATGTGCTTGATGGCGGCAGTGGACAAGACCGAATGTTTGGCTATCGGGGCAATGACGTTCTCAATGGTGGACGGGATAATGACATTCTGGGTGGTGATGCGGGTAGCGATCGCCTCAGGGGTGATGCTGGCAATGATCTATTGATTGGCAATGGCAGCAATGACCAACTCTTCGGACAGACGGGAAATGATCGTCTGGGCGGTGGTGACGGAGATGACGTGCTCAATGGCGGAGCAGGTGATGATGTGCTGGTTGGTGATTTGGGGCAAGATGCCTTAACCGGAGGAGCGGGGCGAGATCGACTGGTCTACCGGAGTGTGGCGGAAAAAGGCGATCGCATTCTGGGCTTTAACATCCAGCAAGATACGATTGACCTGAGGGATATTGTTAAAGGAGCAGCCTATAGCGATTCTCAGCCTTTTGAGCGCTACGTTAAGCTCACCCAGTCTGGGGCAAATACCATTGTTCGAGTCGATGGTAATGGCAACGCCGCAGGTGGTTTGGTGATCTTAGCCACGCTGCAAAACGTGACTGCGAGTGCCTTGAGTGCCAACAATTTCCTGGTTTAGCCGTAGACGTGAGGATTGAATGTAACCGTGCTCTTGTTGAAGGGAGCGACGGCATCGCCGTCGCTCCCTTCAAAAGAATGACAGGTTAATTAATTTGTGATCCTTAGCCCCGCATAGAGTTTACACAGGCGATCGTCCGGTGGTTATTAATCAAAGACGTAGCTATCGGTCGTACAGACATTCACTTGATAATCTTCAACCGTACTTTCGTCTGAAAAAACTGCCATCACGTCATATAAACAGTTTTGCGCAGATGTATCGCGAAATGGCACCCGAGTCGATTCTCCCGGTCTCACCGTC
Organism: Calyptranema fuscum S582; assembly: GCF_055793305.1. Classification (NCBI taxonomy): domain Bacteria; kingdom Bacillati; phylum Cyanobacteriota; class Cyanophyceae; order Oculatellales; family Oculatellaceae; genus Calyptranema; species Calyptranema fuscum. Next base: position 39,644 of record NZ_JBSLYH010000009.1, on the reverse strand, counting down.
TGACCATTGGAGAGAATATTGGCATCCCAGGTTGTTCGGTTTGATGCTGAGACATACAGTTCGACGATGGCTGTACGGCGGTTGTTTTGAACGGTAAAGTTTTCTTTGCTAGCGAGTGCGCCCTCTGTGGCAATAGAGGCGATCGGCAAAGCCATTATTGAGGCAACAACGATGTTGCGAATCAAAGTATGAGACATGGCTTCACATCCTTCCAATCAGGTCAATTAAGGTCTTGAAATACGGTTTGAATAGCAGATCAAAGCCCTTGCGGGCAAGTTTATAGGATGGAAGATACACCTAAATTTTTAGGGCTTTTGACCCATCATCTTCACGCCTGGAAAGTTAAATTCTAGTCTCGTATTCGGTAGCATATCAACACCGCTGTGCCAGCTGATCACCCTGTACAAGGGGAAGACAATAGTGCTAAATAGCACTCAATTCTGTTCAACCAGGTTACATAGCAATCCTATTTGATTTGTGAAAATGATCGGTTGTCAAAGCGCCCGCCCGAAGGGCGGGCGCTTTGACAACGGACTCAGGATCGCTATAGACATACAGATGGTATAGGGCGCAATTTAGTTTCCGGGTAGATTTGTCAGGGCGGTCATGGGACTACATTGATTGAAACCTTTTCATCTCTCGTCCAGTTTGAAAAGTGGAGATTTTTAGGCACAACGTACAGGTTTCAAAATAGATTGGGGTTATGGGCAAAACTTGAGCGATACCCATCCTCTAGCCAGCCGCGAAGTGCCATAACGCTAAACGTTTGTCGATTCTGGTGTCCGAAATCTAAGATCGAGAGTGGGTAGCGATCGCTTGATGAACTACCCTCCCGCTCGATATGCTTCAGAAAATTCCTTGGTATGATAGATTGCTTGCTTGACCAAACGCGTCGGTCAAGCGTAAATCAAATGTATAGTACGTAGATTTTATAGACTAGAGGAATAATGCAACCACCCATTTCTGCCGGGACTGTTCTCCAAAATCGTTACCGCCTGCTCAAAGTACTGGGGCAAGGCGGGTTTGGTCGGACTTACCTGGCAGAAGACCAGGGGCGTTTTAACGAGCCATGCGCCCTCAAAGAATTTATTCCGATGCAGGCGGGCGTGTATGCGTTGGAAAAGTCAAAGGAACTGTTTCAACGAGAAGCCTCGACGTTATATCAAATTCAGCATCCTCAAATTCCTCAGTTTCGTGCCACATTTGAGGAAAATGAGCGGCTGTTTTTAGTCCAAGATTTTGTTGAAGGCAAGACTTACCGCGACTTGCAGAATGAACGCAAGATGCAGGGCAAAACATTTTCTGAAGCCGATGTGATTCAGCTCATGCGGCAGTTGCTTCCGGTTCTGGCGCATATTCACAGCAAAGGCATCATCCATCGAGACATTGCACCCGACAATATTATTTTGCGCCAACAAGATAACTTGCCGGTGTTGATCGACTTTGGTGTGGTTAAAGAAGTCGTTACCCGGTTTAATTTGCCTGGCATGACGGCACAAAATACGACCGTCGGAAAGTTGGGGTATGCGCCGAGTGAGCAAATGCAAACCGGACGTGCCTATCCCAGTAGTGATCTATACTCCCTGGCAGTCACGGTGGTTGTGTTGCTGACGGGTCGAGAACCTCAAGAGTTATATGATGACGTTAACCTGACCTGGCATTGGCAAAAATATACCAATGTTCGCCCCGGTTTTGCTCAGATCCTGAACCGGATGCTGAACTATCGTCCGGGCGATCGCTATCAATCGGTCAGCGAGGTTGCCCAAGCCTTACAAACCCTGATCAATCCGGCTGCTAGCCCCATGTCTGCCACGGTTGCGACAGCTCCCGGTACCCCCGGTGCCCCAAATGTTCCCGCTGCTAACGTTTCCCAGATGCAAACTCTGGCAGTCGGGCGTCGCCCCCCCGATCCTGCCCCGATTGGAGCGCGGAACGTTCGCTCGCCCGACCCCATGGTGCCCCGACCCACAGGCAGTACGGTGTGGGACAATCCTCTGGCGGTGATTGGCATTTGCTTAGGGCTGGCTGTCGTTACAGGTATTGGATCGTGGGCAGTGGTCAGCGCTATTCTCAATACGTCTGAAACTCCTTCTGCCAGCGTCAGTCCGACTGTAACTGAAACGGCTAGCACCGTTAGCCCCAGCGCTTCCCCTTCTCCTACCGAACCGATTGAATATACCCAAACCCTTAATCTCAAAGCGGGTGACACAACTACAGCCGAAGGCAATTTAAAGGCGAATGAAACCGTCACCTATGTTGTGGCAGTTGCCGCAGGCGAATCGCTGAGTGCTAACCTTGCCGATGAAGGCGTCTTGCTAACAGTGTTGGGTCCTGACCAAAAACCTGTAGATGGTAACGCCGATCGTGTTCGCAGCTGGACAGGCACGGCGGAGACAGCGGGAGACTATTACATTCAGATCAGCCCGGTGCGCAATATCTCGGAAAGCGACTACAAAGTGACCATTGGGTTAGAACCGTCTGTAGAACCGTCGCCATCGCCTTCCGACAGTCCGTCGCCGTCGCCGTCGCCGTCACCCACTCCCAGTCCCTCAGTCTCTCCCGAAATTAATACCCAACGGGTTCGTTTTCCTGAAGGTGCAGATAGCATTTTGGTGGCTGAACGGGTTGCCCCGAATCTAATTCGCCGGTATCTGGTGAGAGCGCAGGCAGGGCAAGTGTTAACGTTGCAAGTTGAGTCAGGAAATATCACATTTAATGTTCTCTTTCCTAACGGTGACCCGGTGGAAGATGCGAGTGGCTCATCTTTCTGGGAGGCGCAGTTGCCCGAAACCGGAGACTATCAGATTGATGTCGCGGGCACCGATGCTGTAGACTTCACGCTTCGAATTAGTGTGACTGGGGAACCCTATTAATTGAAATCGAACCGCCTGAGGAGTTGCTTTGAACGCGTTATTTGTAGCAGGAACCGAGCAAGGGGTTGGGAAAACGCTTTTAGTTTCAGCCCTGGCAGCGTATTGGCAAACCTATTGTCGCGATCGCTCGTTGGGCATCATGAAGCCGGTTCAGTGTGGGGGTAGCGATCGCGATCTCTACCCGCGGCTGTTTGCCCTGGATCAAACCCTCGACCAAATTGCGCCAATTCATCTGGAAACAACATTAGCACCAGCGATCGCAGCTGCCCGTGAAGGCTATAAAATGCCGCTAGAAAAGGTTTGGCAAAGCTTGGAACACTTGACTCAACACCGTGACTATGTGTTGTTAGAGGGCATCGATGGCTTGGGATCTGCCATCACCCGGCACACTACCGTGGCAGATCTGGCATGGGATTGGCGGATTCCCATCGTGTTGGTGGTGCCCGTGCGTCCCAATGCGATCGCCCACGCGGTTGCCTGTGCTGCCTTAGCCAATCAATCTCGTGCCCATCTTAAAGGCTTTGTGCTGAATTGTGTTGAACCCTGTTCAGAGGCAGAAATCGCAGACTGGGTGCCTGCTGATTTGCTGCAATCGTTGACTCAAAAGCCGGTGTTCGGCTGCATTCCCCATTTGTCTAATGCGACTGACCTGAGCCAATTAACCCAGGCCGCATCGAACCTGGAACTGGAATATTTGATTCCGCATATTCATCTATTGCAGGTAGGTATGGCTTGATTTTGCCTGTAGACCCTCGACGCAGAGTCAACGGTCGGCTCCATCGCGCAAAGGACAATTTTTTGAAAGCCATGTGGAGCATGGCTTTCAAAAAATAATCCGGTTCTAGCCAAGTGCAAAACGCTATAGTTGCAACACATCCGTCTCAACATTAGCAATACTGCAAAAACAGTTTGACATGCTGTAGGTAGGTTTCTGCATCCTCCAGCATGGGAAAATGCGCTGTCTTTGGAATTTCAATATAGTTAATCTTGTCGCTCAGTGCGGCAGCTTTGCGTCCCATTTCTGCGGGAATGATAATGTCGTATTCGCCGGAGACCATCAATGTGGGCACGGTCAGACGAGCAAATTCTTGAGGCATCACATCTACTGCTTTTTTGCTAACGCAGGTAAAAATGGTGCCCAGGGCTGCGTCATAGTCTGCGATTAAAAAGTCTTCTAAAAAGGATTGGCTAATCTGGTTGGGTAAACCGCGATGCAGAAATCGAGCCATAAACAGCCGATTGGCAAAGGGAATTTTTGCCAACCACTGCGGACGAAAGCTGACGACATAGCGCCCAAATTTATAGAAAGCATTAAAGGCTTTTTCGTCATACTCAAAAATGCCATTGCAGGTCAAAATTGCCCGTTCGACCCGCTCAGGGTAGAGGTTGAGAAAGAAGGTCGCGATCGAGGCACCAGCCGAATGGGCGTTAATATAAACCCGTTCCAGTCCTAACAGCGTCAATAGCTCTGCTAAATCCTCTGCATAACTTTCTAGTTCATACCCCAAAGCTTGGGCTGTATCTGAGATCGGAACTGGTAATCGCGATCGCCCAAAACCTCGCAGGTCATAGAGCAAGCAGTCGAAATGATCCGTCAGAGCATGGGCAGTCGATTCCCAATAGCGGCACGATCCAGCCCAACCATGAATAAAGACTAAAACGGGTTTCTCTAAACCGGGACGATCGGATGTGCTAATCCACTCGTAGTAATGGTTGACGCTACGAACGTTAATGTAAGGCATTGTTAAACGGTTGAATGTTTTGTTTTGAGTGTTTTGTTTTGAGTTTTAAGGTACAGCAGTTTTGCTTAGAATCAACCACTTTTAAGGTTAGTTTGGGATTGCTGAGGATTTGAGGGCGCAACGGCGGAGCCGTCGCGCCCTCAAAAAGAAGGCTGGGTGAATGGAGTGTGCTCTGAAACGGCGATCGCGATCGCTAAATCTAGTACACCAACTTAAAAGCTTTAGAGGGGGTGGAGGGGGTAAAACCCCCTCTTGGGGGCGCAGCCCCCAAACCCCCATGTTGCAAAATTTAGTGTTTGTAATACTAGCTATTCTCAAGTACGCGAAGTCTATACTGTTGCATGGGAGCCGCGCTCCGTGCGGCTCCCATGCAACACCTGTAATCCGTTCAGCCACGCAGCGCTATATTTAAGCGGTTGTCAAAATAAATTAGCTCTGCGAACCCAGGCTCGCAGAGCTAACTAATCATCAATTCTTATATAGCGGTACGCATTACGGTTAGGACGAGGTGCAGGGGTGAAACCCCTGCGTGGGGGCACCGCCCCCACCCCCCTGATGTCCTAACTAGATTGCGTAGAACTATATCAAGCTGATTCTGGCTTCGGTAATGATGATGGATGCATCAACAGCTCGGCTGTAGAGCGTTTTTCAACCATCTCACGGGTAATAGAACAGCGAGTGACATCCTTACGAGACGGTAGCTCATACATAATATCCAGCATGAGTTCTTCTACGATGCTCCGCAAGGCTCTGGCTCCTGTCTTCCGTCGATAGGCTTCTTTGGCGATCGCCCTCACCGCATCCGGACGAAATTCTAGCTGAACATTGTCCATTCGTAGCAACTTCTGGTATTGCTTCACCAACGCATTGCGCGGCTCCGTCAAAATTTCGGTCAAGGCATCTTCATCCAGTGGATCGACCACGGCCATCACTGGCACTCGACCAATAAACTCTGGGATCATACCAAACTTAACCAGATCATCCGGCTCTAGATGCTTCAGCACATCAGCGGCTCGCTTTTCTTTAGGCTGATTTTCTCCAGGCTGAATAAACCCGATCGATTTTTTGCCGATCCGTTGCTCAACCGCTTTGTCCAGCCCAACAAAAGCGCCCCCGCAGATAAATAGAATGTTGCTGGTATCAATCTGGATACAATCTTGGTAAGGATGCTTGCGCCCGCCTTGCGGCGGCACATTGGCGACCGTTCCTTCCAGCATTTTTAGTAAGGCTTGCTGTACCCCTTCACCCGAGACATCGCGGGTAATCGAGGGGTTTTCACTTTTCCGAGCAATCTTATCGATCTCGTCGATGTAAATAATTCCTCGTTGCGCTTCTTCTACATCCAGATCTGCCACCTGGAGCAGACGCAACAAGATATTCTCGACATCTTCGCCAACATACCCCGCTTCGGTCAGGGTAGTTGCGTCCGCGACCGCAAAGGGAACATCTAACATTTCCGCTAATGTCTGCGCCAACAGGGTTTTACCACACCCCGTCGGTCCAATCAGCAAAATATTAGACTTCTGCAATTCCACCGAATCATCCAGTTTACTGTTGCTGCCAGTACCGCCATTCCCCTTACCTTGAGTAAAGCTAAGGCGCTTGTAGTGGTTATAGACCGCAACCGAAAGCACTTTCTTGGCTTCGTCTTGACCAATGACATGCTCGTCTAGATGCTTTTTGATCTCCCTGGGCTTAGGGATCTGGCTTAGCGCTGGACGAGGGCTACGCGATGGACGTTTTTCCGGCTGCTGCTGTTCTCGTCTCGGTGAAGATTGAGGAACAGCAGCGCTGGAGTCAAACAACTCCTCATCCAAAATTTCGTTACAAAGGTCAACACATTCATCACAAATATAAACTCCAGGTCCGGCAATTAGCTTGCGCACCTGTTCCTGCGATTTACCACAAAACGAACATTTTAGATGAGAGTCGTACTTAGACATATTCGCCCTCTTATTTCAGTGCGGTGACTGTCTCTCTAGCCGCAGGTAGATCCTGTCGGGTGATGACTTTGTCAATGAGACCGTAGGTTTTAGCTTCTTCTGCCGACATGAAAAAGTCGCGCTCGGTATCCGCCTCAATTTTGTCGATGGGTTGACCCGTATGATAAGCCAACAATTCGTTAAGTTGCCGTTTGTGGTACAAAATTTCTTTGGCTTGGATCTCAATGTCCACCGCTTGCCCCTGGGCACCACCGAGGGGTTGGTGGATCATGATTCGAGAACTTGGCAAAGACATGCGTTTGCCGGCTGCACCACCTGCCAACAAGAAAGCACCCATGCTTGCTGCTAGACCAAAGCAAATGGTCATAACATCAGGGCGAACTTGCTGCATCGTATCGTAAATCGCCATACCTGCGGTGACGGAGCCACCAGGTGAATTGATGTAAAGTTGAATATCTTTTTCTGGATCTTCGGCATCCAGAAATAACAGCTGAGCCACGATAGAATCGGCAACTGAGTCATCTACGGGCGTTCCAAGAAACACAATCCGTTCTCGTAAGAGGCGAGAGTATATATCAAATGCTCGCTCTCCTCGACCTGACTGCTCTACTACCATTGGGATGACATTCTTGATGCCCGATGGTAGTGAATTATAAGTATCTGAGAAGGCGATGCTGTTCATCAAATAGTCAGGAGATTTTGATACAAGCATAGTTTGGCAAACATGTGACTGAAAACAGTAGCAAAGTCAAGCGATCGCGACTTTATCGAGTAAATCCCTTAAACCCTAAACCAGACTTCAGAAATTTAGAATCTCTGGTGAAACAGTTTACAGGGGGACTTAGACTCTATCCGTCATTATGCCTTAACTCCCCCGTAACTGGTGCGAATCTAACATGGGTCAAAGCAGAATGCTTTGATGTTTAACCCTCTTCAGAGTCTGTTGATTTTGCAGTTTTTGGTTTTTTCTTTGTGGTCTTGGGTGTTTTAAGTGCTGATTCAGCTTCGTCTTGTGCTGCCGTATCGTCCCCAGATTCAACTGCGACCGCTGATACCTCGATCGTATCAGGGGGACTGTCAGCTGTGTCTGCGATCGCCTCAGGCGTCTCGGGTGCCGATTCATCATCGGCGGCTGAAGCGTCTTCTTCAGGTTCCTCAGCTTTGGTCAAGGTTCCTTCCGGCACCAGCTCGACCGTACACCGCTCTAAAAGCCAATCAAAGATTTTCTCTTTTAAGAGATCTTCTTCAATGACTCCGCGCAGCTTATCCAAATCAAAATCTTGTTTAGGATAGTCCTGCAAAAACTCACTGACTCTAGCGTCAACCTCTTCAGAATCTGTTGTGATTGACTCTAGTTCAGCAATTTTGCCCAGTGCCAGAGTTCGTTTCAACCGCTCTAACGCGTCAGGTCGCGATCGCTCTTTCAACTGCGCCACGATCTCATCGGTAAATAACCGTTTGACGTCCATCCCTTGACGGCTAAATTGCATCGCCGTCTGGCTAACAATAAAATCGACTTCTCGCTTGATCAGCGTTTCGGGTAAGTCAACCTGAAGATAGTTAACCAGTTCGTTTAACAAGGCAGCTTCCTTGTTGGCGCGGGTTTTATCTTCAGCCTGTTTTTTAAATTGAGACTCTAACGATTCGTTTAACTCCGCCATGGTTTCGAATTCGCTGACATCTTGGGCGAAGTCGTCATCCAGTGCGGGTAACTCTTTCTCTTTTAGGTCTTTGAGCGTAATCGTAAAGATAGCCCGTTTCCCAGCCAAGTCCTCTTGGGCATAGCTTTCGGGAAACGTAATAGATAATTCCTTTGTCTCTCCAGGAGTCATGCCAATGATGCCATCGACAAATCCTGGGATAAAGCGACCTTCGATCAACTCGATCTCAAAATCCTGAGCATCGCCCCCCGGAATCTCTTGAGCTTCACTATCTTCTGCGTCGTCGGGGAAAAACGTCCCCGAAAAATCAACGACGGCTACATCTTTCGTTTGGGCTGCTCGTCCTTCCACCGGAACGAGTGTCGCCGAGCGATTGCGATAGTTTTCTAAAACCTCTTCGACTTGCTTAGGATCGTATGGCACCTCTTCTGCCTGTACTTCTAAGCCTGTGTATTGGCTCAGAGCCACATCAGGAGGCACATCTACAACCGCAGTAAATGTTAGGGCTGAACCAGGTTCAAACTGATTGACCAGCTCATCGAAAGAAGATTTAAGCTGAAAATTGCCGATCGCATCAATTTTTTCTTGCTCAATCGCTTGTTTCAAGCTGCTTTCAACGAGTTCTTCAACGACCGTTGCTTTAATTCGACTGGAGCCAAAGCGTTGAATCAGAATTTGACGAGGTACCTTACCTCTGCGAAATCCAGGGATGTTGGCATTGCGAGTGAACTCCCTAAGAGTTTTTTCGTATGCCTCTTTCGACATTTCTGGAGTGATCTCAATCTCTAGCCCAACTTGGCTAGCGGGAAGCTTTTCCTGGGTAACTTTCATTGGCTTTCTCTTAGCACAGTCGCTGTAGCTGCTGACAAATTTCAGCATTGCCGCAATTAGCTATAGTAACCGATCCTGACTAAACCCAAGGTAATTCAAACGAAATCTCATGATTTGAGAGAAATACCCAGTGCTTAAATCCTGATTAAAAGGGTCGATCTCGTCAATCCAGACAAACTGGCGTTTGGATCCCACCTGGGTACGTAAGGATCGCAAATTAATTAAAACCCGGACGTTTATTTTTGGCAGCGCGGCGGAGCCGCGCTGCCAAAAATAAATCTTCGGTTTTATTAAATCCATGAGCTTAAGGATCGCAGAGCAAATAACCTGGCATTCTGTTTGAGAGAACGACGGCAGAGCCCTCGCTCTATCGATTTTTAAGGAAGAAAAACTGCCTTTGGAGCCTGGTTTTTTGGGATATGGGCTGGGTAACATGAAGAAATATAAACGCAAATTTGTTGTAAAAATTTACATTTATATCTGGGCTTGAAAATTTCAATCAGCACGAGCCGTATTTTCTCGGCGGGGTAATTAATTTTCTACGAACCTGGGCATTGTCAAGATTTTGAGAGTGCCGCTTCTAAATCGCTTTGGGGATTGCTAGACAAATCATTGGATGAGCCATGCTTGACGTCTACATCAAGTTGCCCCCATGTTGCAAACACGAAATTTTGCAACATAGGGGTTTGGGGGCTGCGCCCCCAAGAGGGGGTAAAACCCTCTCCACCCCCCCCTCTAAAACTTTTAAGTTGGTGTATAGATTTCTCTGGCTAGTTGAAGCGAATAGAAGTCAGTTATGATCTAGTAGTTACACAACTATGTGTCAAAATTAAAGTTGAAGACTTACCGATCGCGTCAGTTCAGGTTAGTCACCAGGCGTTCTGTCTATAAATCCTGAAGGGGTTAGAGTTTACTCTCCGAACACGATAGAGATTATCGGTTGGTTGAAATAAAGGGTTGCCCAGCATAGGTTTGACGAAATAAAGAGACTGCAATATTAGGTTTTGGGTAATTTAATTTAAAGATTAGTTGGTTTAATCAGTCATCATTTTTGTCAAAGTTTCATCAGAAATAATCGTTATTTTCATGCGTTTCAGTGTTTTTGGTTGGAGGAAATGAGTTTGTCCAAGTCTTATCGGGTCGCTGTCTTGGGTGCAACGGGAGCGGTTGGCACTGAGCTATTGCAGCTTCTAGAAGAAAGGCATTTTCCCTTAGAAGATTTGAAGCTTCTGGCATCGCCGCGTTCGGCAGGTCAGAAGCTGAAATTTAAAGGGGTAGAACTGACGGTTGAGCCAGTTGGCGATCGCTCGTTTGATGGCGTAGATTTGGTGCTGGCATCCGCCGGTGGATCCGTTTCTAAAGCGTGGGCACCCAAAGCAGTCGCCGCAGGTGCAGTGGTGATCGACAACTCCAGCGCCTTCCGCATGGATGCTGATGTGCCCCTAATCGTGCCAGAGGTTAACCCGCAAGCTGCGGCTGCCCATCGAGGCATTATTGCGAACCCAAACTGCACAACGATTTTGATGAATGTTGCCGTTTATCCCTTACACCAGATTCAGCCTGTCCAGCGGATTGTAGCAGCAACCTATCAATCTGCAAGTGGTGCTGGGGCAATGGCAATGGAAGAAGTCAAAAAGCAAGCTCTGGAGATCTTGCAAGGACAAGAGCCGACCCATGGCATCTTTCCGTATCCATTAGCGTTTAATCTGTTTCCCCATAATTCTCCTCTCAAAGAGAACGGATACTGCGAAGAAGAGCTGAAGATGGTCAATGAGACCCGTAAGATCTTTGGGGATGCTAATATCCGCATCACAGCAACATGTATTCGGGTTCCCGTGCTGAGAGCCCACTCAGAAGCCATTAATCTCGAATTCGCTGCTCCCTTCAGCGTTGAATTGGCACGGCAAGCGCTGAGTCAGGCACCTGGCGTCAAGCTAGTGGAAGACTGGAATGCCAACTACTTCCCTATGCCGCTGGAAGCAACAGGGCAAGATGCAGTGTTAGTGGGGCGGATTCGTCAAGACCTCTCGCATCCGTGTGGATTAGAGCTTTGGCTCAGTGGCGATCAAATTCGCAAAGGAGCCGCTCTAAATGCTGTACAAATTGCTGAGTTGCTGGTGGCTCAAGATTTATTGAAACCCACTCGAGAAACTGTAGCAGTCAACTAGAAATAGGCTCATAGGTAGCAGGTTGTTCACCTGAACTAGTGCTAGAGTTCTATACATTGATGATTGAATTGATGACTGAGTTCGTCGGAACTTTATTTAATAGAGCGTGTCAGGTGTGAGTAGTTTTGGACAATTGTTGACGGCGATGATTACGCCGTTCAATGAAGACGGCAGTGTAAATTATGCTGTCGCCGAAGAGCTAGCGGCTCATTTGGCTGACCATGGCACAGATGCAATTGTCGTCTGTGGAACGACGGGTGAGTCTCCAACACTCAGTTGGAGTGAAGAATTTGACCTTTTCCGGGTAATTCGACAGGCAGTAGATGGAAAGGCTAAGATTATTGCAGGGACAGGATCGAACTCAACCCAAGAGGCGATCGCTGCGACGCAAAAAGTTGATAGTCTAGGTTTAGTAGACGGGACGTTGCAAGTTGTTCCGTATTACAATAAGCCACCGCAAGAGGGGTTATATCAGCATTTTCGGGCGATCGCAGAAGCCAGTCCAGACTTGCCGATGATGCTTTACAACATCCCTGGACGAACTGGGCAGAATCTTCTTCCTGAGACGATTATTCGCTTAGCAGAAATTCCTAACATTATTGCGGTCAAAGAAGCGAGTGGTAACTTAGACCAGGTCAGCCAAATTCGACGAGCGACTGCCCCAGAGTTTAAAATCTATTCGGGTGACGACTCCCTGACACTGCCCATACTCTCCGTCGGAGGAGAAGGGGTTGTAAGTGTGGCTAGTCATCTCGTCGGCGACCAACTGCAACAGATGATCCAATCGTTTCATAACGGTCAACCCCAAACCTCTGTTCAGATTCACCTCCAGCTTTTCCCATTGTTCAAAGCCCTGTTTTTGAGCACCAACCCTATCCCCATCAAGGCTGCATTGAGACTTCAGGGTTGGCAAGTAGGGTCTTGCCGTTTACCGTTGAGTGACATTTCTCCAGATGTTCTTCAATCTCTCAAAGCAGTAATGTCAGATCTCAATCTCCTCCCCAATGCCTAAAGCCTGTATCAACTGAGCCACCAGACATACCTCAGTTCATCGGTTAGTTGCAGGGTCGTAATCAAAGTTTCTCTACAACTGAATATCTCATCGCGGAGCTTTCTTGCATCTTCACCCCGCTTAGCCAAACTTACCCCCATCACTTTTTCGGCGTTTATATCGATTGGATATCTATTCGCCAGAAGCGTCATAAGGGTTAGCGCTAAATTTTCTGCAAACCGTATCGTAAAGGAAATACATGAGTCAAAACGAACTGACACCGACCCTTAAAATTATTCCTCTTGGAGGGCTGCACGAAATTGGTAAGAACACCTGTGTGTTTGAAATCAATGATGAAATTATTCTGTTAGACGCAGGTTTAGCCTTCCCGACAGATGGTATGCACGGCGTCAATATTGTGCTACCAGACATGACGTACTTGCGAGACAATCGCCACAAGATTAAGGGCATGATCGTCACCCACGGGCACGAAGACCACATCGGCGGGATTGCGTTTCACTTAAAGCAATTTGATATCCCTGTGATCTATGGTCCTCGCTTAGCGATGGCACTCTTGCAAGACAAGTTAGAGGAAGCTGGAGTCGCAGATCGGACTGAACTGCGGAAAGTTCGCCCTCGTGAAATGGTTCGGATTGGCACCTCATTTCTAGTGGAATACATTCGCAATACTCACTCTATTGCTGATAGTTTTACCGTCGCGATCCATACTCCTGTGGGCGTTGTGATTCACACAGGAGACTTTAAGATTGACCATACCCCTGTGGATGGGGAAAAGTTTGATTTTCAGCGGCTCGCAGAACATGGCGAAAAAGGTGTGCTGTGTCTGATTAGTGATTCAACGAATTCAGAAGTGCCGGGATATACACCGTCTGAGCGGTCAGTTTTCCCTAATCTTGATCGGGTCTTTAGTCAGGCGAGTGGGCGGTTGTTCGTCACCACGTTTGCTTCGTCAGTTCACCGCATCAATATGGTGCTGGAACTGGCACAAAAGCACGGTCGGGTGGTCTCTGTTGTGGGACGGTCGATGCTGAACCTGATTGCCCACGCTCGGACTCTGGGGTATATCAAGTGCGAAGATAATCTCTTTGTGCCGCTGAATATGCTCAACAAGATTCCTGACAACAACGTCTTAATTTTGACGACAGGTTCTCAGGGTGAGCCCATGGCGGCGATGACTCGGCTTGCCAACCAAGAACACCGACAAATCAAAATTCGTCAAGGTGATACAGTTGTCTTTTCGGCAAATCCGATTCCTGGCAACACGATCGCCGTGGTCAACACGATCGATAAGCTGATGATGTTGGGTGCCAAAGTTGTCTATGGTCGGGATAAAGGCATCCATGTGTCGGGTCACGGTTCCCAAGAAGATCAAAAGCTCATGATCGGGCTGACACAACCCAAATTTTTCTTGCCGGTTCATGGTGAGCATCGAATGCTGGTGAAGCATTCCGAAACGGCTCAAAGTATGGGTATTCCAGCGGAAAATATGGTGATCATCAACAATGGTGATGTGGTGGAGCTGACCCAGGAGAGCATTAAAATTGGGGGCAAGGTTCCGTCAGGCATTGAGCTGGTGGATGCCTCCCGTTCTGGAGTGGTAAATGAGCAAGTGTTGAAAGATCGCCAACGTCTAGCTGAAGACGGGGTTGTAACTGTTGCAGCAGCGATTAGCTGGGAAGGTGAATTGCTGGTTAAACCTGAAATTCACTTGAAAGGAGTGGTTACATCTACCGATAAGGTTCGGTTGCAGCAATCGATTACCAAGGTCATCAATGCTGTATTGAGCGATCGCTGGAGTGAATTTAGTCGAACTCTGGGCACCGATCAAGTGGAGATCGATTGGGTTAGACTGCAAACTCAGATTGAAGTTGAGCTACGTCGGTTGTTACGCCAGGAGCTGCAAAGCAATCCGTTACTCGTGCTGTTGATGCAAGGTCAAGACCGACCTGCAATTCAATCGGCTAGACGGCAGCGATCGACCGCGAAAGTTGCTTCTTAGGATCATGAATTATAATGACCTGTCATTCTTTTCGGGAGAGTGATGGCTGCGCCATCGCTCTCCCGAAAAGAATCAGGTTTATAAAGTTCACGATCCTCAGTTAGATTTATCAACCCAAACGTTTTCAAAAGATTGAGGGATGGGGGCTTTGCCCCCATCCCTCAATCTTTTGGCGTGGCAGCTTTTGGGAGTGCTTGTGAGTCTGAGCCTCCCCGTAGGGATCCTGAGATGCGATCGCCAATACGGGTCAAACTATCGTGATATTACGCAATGTAAATCCTGAGAACTCGGGCAAGATAGCAGTGTGCTGGGTAAGAGGGATATAAACATCCCTCGCCTGGCTAGGAACTCAAGCCAAGTGCGCCTCTGATACGCCGTACAAAGACCGTCTGTGACTTAGTGAAAGATCACCCGATCAGGCGATGGTTCCAATCCGAGAAGTTTCAGTCTGCCCATGTAGATATCTACAGGTGAACCCTATGTCGTACTCGACCTTCACCGGAAGAGAGGAAGAGAGCATGAATGTATCTAGCTACACCATAGAAAATTTGGCGCTTACAAGCTGGGCTTGGATCAATCCTGCGAAGCCGCCTGTGGATGAGAGGAATGGTTCTGTCCCCTCCTTAAGCTCTATTTCCCACAAGCGCGGGCTTGACATTTTACAACCCCTTCGACAATGGTTGGATCAGCTTGACGTCAAAGAACGAGCATTTGCTCACAAAGTTTGTCAATTAATTCCAGCGCAGTGCCCGTTTGAACGAGATATCAAAGTCTTTGGTCGGACTGTTCTGCATATCCCACCCCTGTGTAAGCTCAATCCAGTTTATGAAGAGGTTGTTGGCTTACGTTTCCGCGCCCTTTGCTATCTTGCGGATGAATGTGGCGAAGATGTCACGCAATATTGCTAAAGCTCGTAAATTTAATAAAATCCGCTTCGTTTGAGGGAGCGACGGCGAAGCCGTCGCTCCCTCAAACGCATCATAGGTTAATTTGTGCTTGTGATTTAGCGTTTTGCTATAGCAATTCTCAGTGGCGTGACGCACAAGCTATTGTGAGAGAGCCGTGCGGAGCGTGACCCTCACACAATAGCCGCAATCGATGCAGGCGTGAAGCGCTATATTGAAGTGTCAATAAAGTATGTAACTGTGGAGGGTTGGCGCTTCCTGCAAGAATGCTAAAATCGAAGCAAAAAATGGAGATCTCTCTGAAATACCTTGTCAGTGTATAAATATGAACTAAACACGCTCTTTTATCGGAAGTTCTGGAGCAGACCATCACCCCTATGTCTGGGCTTTGGTTGAAACATTAGGGCTAGTACCAAGAAAAAGTTTTGCAGCGGGTTGCAGGGGGTTCAGTGTGAGCGCTCAGCTGAACAGTGAAAACCTCTGGTGGGGGCAATGCTCCTGGACTCTGTGCGTAAAATTTAGCGTTTAGATACTAGTGTTGCAAACACCAAATTTTGCAACATGGGGGGTTGGGGGCGAAGCCCCCAAGAAGGGGTTCCACCCCTTCACCCCTGACAAAACTTTCGTTTTGCTGTACTAGTGTGGCGAACACTAAATTCTGCAACATGGGGTGTGGGGACTGCGCCCCTCACAGGGGTAGAACCCATGCACCCCGTGGTCAACCTTTTAATTGGATCTACTAGTACTTTGTCCAGTCAGTTTTGCCATTTAAATAGAGTAGGGACAAAGCTTCTCAATAGAGCTTGAGCCCCTAACCTATCACTCCAAAATGCATTCAGTCCACCTAACAGAAATTTGCCCTGCCGCTGCTTGTGCAATCACAGAAAGCCCACAAAATTGATCTGACGATTGATTATCCTTGCCCGTGCCATCGGCGCGGGCGTCTGAAACCGATCGCATTAACGGAAGCGTTTGGCTGCAATCGCTGTCAACGTCTCTTTGTTGTTCAAGAGAATGGGTATTTTATTGAAGAATTGCCCACGACCTATTCTTATAAGCGCACGTGGCGTTGGACTGGCCATCAGTGGAGCATTGTTAGTCCTAGTTTGAGCAGAGGATATTTGCCTCTGACCATGATT
This sequence comes from Calyptranema fuscum S582, assembly GCF_055793305.1. Lineage (NCBI taxonomy): Bacteria > Bacillati > Cyanobacteriota > Cyanophyceae > Oculatellales > Oculatellaceae > Calyptranema > Calyptranema fuscum. Next base: position 23,371 of record NZ_JBSLYH010000009.1, on the reverse strand, counting down.
GGGTTAGGAATTGTTATTGTCCTTTTAATTGCAACCCAAGCGACGAGTCCTGCTTTTTGGGCGATCGCTCTGCTTGCATTATTACTACTCGGTTTTGTTTTCTGGCTGGCTTGTAGACGTTAGTTGATGTCAACAGACTCTTTGGATTTATCGTTTGATTTGGGCAGTGCAGTGCGAAATGCACATCGCTCGTCGTTGGAGTTGGCTGTTCTCAAAGGAACCCATCGCAGTCGGGCGCTACAAAAAATGGCTGAGGCGCTCCGACGCAACCAGGACTATATTCTGGAAGCGAATACGTTGGATCTGGAAGCGAGCCGCGAAATGGCATTTCCAGAGCTAATTTTAGATTGGCTGAAATTAACCCCAGAACGGTTGCAAGCGGTGAATCGTCTTTTACAGCGCTTGTCAGAATTGTCAGACCCGATTCAGCAGGTGTTGAATACGCCCTACCAGGTGGAACAATGTCAGACCTATAGCCAGTTGATGCCCCTGGGCGTGATTGCGCTGATCTACGAAGCCTTTCCAGAATTGGGGGCGATCGCAGCGGGGCTGTGTTGCCGCACGGGCAATAGCTTGATTCTCAAAGGGGGCAGTGAAGCCAGCCATTCGAATGCGGCGATCGTAGAAATTATCAAAACCGCGATGGATGATGAAGGTTTGCCTGCCGATAGTCTACAATTGCTGCCTTCGGAACAAGGGGATTGGTTGCGAGAACTGGTAACCCAAGACCAGTATCTTAATCTCGTCATTCCCTATGGTCGTTCCAGCCTGGTACAGCAGGTGATTCGTCAGGCAACCGTGCCTGTGCTGCGAACTGCCATGGGCAACTGTTGTTTGTATTGGGCACCGTCAGGCAATTTAGATGTGGTGCGGTGGATGATTTTAGATAGTCATCAGAGTGACCCCGATCCGGTAAATGCGATCGAAAAGGTTCTTGTTCATCGCGATCAATATTCGACATCGCTGAATCTCTTATGGGGTAGCCTGCGAGAAAAAGGCTATGAACTCAAAGGAGATGAAGAACTGGTTGCCAAATTTCCGGATCTGGGTTCAGCAGAGACTTCCGAATGGAACCATGCGTATCTCAACCGCACGATCGCCTTTCGTATGGTTGATAGCCTGGAAATGGCGATCGCCTGGATCAATGAACACAGCAGTGGTCATGCTGACTGTTTGGCAACCGAGTCGTATCAAGAAAGTCGTCAGTTTGCCATGGGTGTTCATAGCGCCACGACCTACATTAATACTTCGCCTCGGTTTTACCGGAACCCCAACCGGGGTAGCCCGATTTCGTTGGGCATGTCGAACCAGAAAGGGTATCGTCGGGGGCTGATTACGATGGAGACATTGACGACGCTGAAACATATTGTCCAGGGCAATGGTTTACCTTAAGGCGATGCCTCACATACAAGGATGGGGTAGTGGTATCCATGTAATGATTTGTTGTGGCGCGGGCGTCGCCCGCGCCACAACAAATCATTACATTTTCAAGGCTGCCAAGAATGTCAGATTACTGCATCTATAGATCTTAACCAGTGCACGATCCTGTTAAAATCCGTCAAAATTGCAGGTCGATTTTCGGGAGTCAAAACAGGTACATGGACGAAGAGACAGTCCTTGACAGAATCTTGAGTCTGGCAATGTTTCAAGACGGAATAGTACAAAAAATTACATACAAATTGACCGGCATCGTGGCTGATTTCGGCGTAGGTCAGGTGTGCCAGGAGTGCTACAAGATTGAGCTGAGTCGATAGGCGATCATCTTCAACTACGGCTTGCGACTCTAGACTGAGCTTGACCCGCTTTTCTGCCATGCCGCAGAGCAGGATGATATCGGGATGAAGTTGCTCAATTAGGGCGATCGCCTGTTCGGGAGCCAGTTGGAAATCGACCGGCAGTTGTCTGAGAAAATGCAACCCAGATCCATGGGAATGACCGTCAGCCAATTCCAACAGCACATCATCGGATGAGTTAGACGGTTGCTCTGGCTTCCAGGTTGTAAAAGACGTCAGCAAAATGGTCTTGTGCATGGCGCGTAGATGCATTGCGTTTCAGGCGAGACACCCTAACTCAGCGATGATCCCAGGCTTTCATCTTACCGGGATTCAACAACCCGTAAGGATCGACTCTTTCTTTAAACTGAAGCTGAATCGGATCAATGGTTTTGCGACCGCCATCTTCCAAAATGTAGGTATGGGGATTGGCAATAAACGCCCCCATGTCTTCGTGATATTTGATAATCTCATAGAGCCGCTCGGCAGTAGAGTAGCGGACGATTTGTAAGGCTGCCGGAATTGCAGTTCCCTGGACGCGGATGAATTCTAAATGCATCATCACTTCATCGCCAAAATGATGATACATATGCTCGATCAGTTTGAGCTGGCGATCGGCAGGAAAGAGGGTTTGTAGATAGGTGAGGCTGGGGTCAACGCTACGGGCGTGAAGCGTCGTGTGATTCCAGGTAAATTCGGCGATCGCCACTCCCTTGCTGGCTTCTTGAGCCGACTTTTGATAGCAAATGGTGCCACCAAACTCTTTGACGAGTTCACCAAACGGTTCCAGACAGGATTCGGCAATCATCAATAAGGCACAATGGCTCTTTTCGGGAATGGTATTCCGCAGAGCCGCAAAGTATGCCGGAATGGGATCGGCACAAATAGAAATCAACTTTTTAATAATGCCGTCGGAGTCTGCCAGAGCTTGCCCAAACCGGGCAGCCGTCATAAAGTCGGCAAACGACACAATTAGCTCGCTCCAGGCATAGGCAGGACCCAGCGGAATCTCTAATTCGACAATAATGCCGTTGGTGCCATAGGCGTGGTTGACCTTTTGCACATCATCGCCTCGCAGTTCGATTACCTGGGGTTCATCTTCCATGGTTACGACTCGGACGGCGTGGAGATTACCGCGATCGCGCAACTGACCATAGGTGATCGACCCAATGCCACCGCTACCACCCCCGATGAAGCCGCCAATCGTTGCGGTGCGGTAGGTCGAAGGAGCCATGCGAATCTCCCAGCCGATGTCGCGGGTTTGCTTATCTAACGCTATCAACTTGACCCCCGGTTCAACACAGGCAAGACCAGGCTTGATCCACTTCACCGCCTGCATTTTCGTCAGGTCTAAAATGACGCCCCCCTGGAGCGGCACACACTGCCCATAGTTACCCGTTCCTGCCCCCCGAACCGTCAGCGGCAGCCGGTGTTGGACACAGACTTTGGCGATCGCCCGTACCTCTGACTCATTGGCAGGGCGTACCACGACATCGCCCACTTTATCTTTGAGTTGAGCTTGCAAAATTGGGCTGTAGGTGTAGTAGTCTTTCGATAATTTAGCGACTTGTGCTGGCTCCCGAATGATCTCGATACCCGCCAGTGCAGCTTCAAACGCATCCCAATCAATGGGGCTAATGGTGGTTGCCGTCATTCTGTAAGCCTCCGTAAATCCGTATCCTTAGCAAGGTAAAACGCACCTTCTAACGATTCTGTTCTGTAGCGTACAGCATCTAATCGGTCGATATGGCGATGTCATGAGGATCTTTTAAGACCGTTGGCGTATTGTCCCTGGCATTGGAGGCTGAGAATTACGACATAGCGCTTCGTGCTGGGTTAGAACCAGATTATTTTTTGCCAGCCATGCGGAGCATGGCTGGCAAAAAATAATCTGGACTCCACTCGATTGAAAATTGCTATAGATTACGGGTGGTGAGAGAACCGCGCGGAGCGCGGCTCTCTCACCACCCCTTGCACGTCACGCCATTGAGAATTGCTATAAATCATGAACCGATGAACGCTGGGGTGAGCTTGAGGGGAAAGGTAAGGCTAACGTTTTGGTGGTGCAGCGTATGTGGACAAAAATTAGGGCGTTCACGTTAATCAGTGCGATCGCCTTCCTGTTAAATGGATGTCTTGCTTCCCTATTTCCGGCAGCCGTTACGGTTAGCCCCACACCAGGGGTCCCTGGGGCGCAAAGCGTGGTTTCGCTAGAGAAATATAACCAGGTGCAGACGGGAATGACGTTGGCACAAGTCGAAGCGATTTTGGGCAAAGGCAGCGAGTTAAGCCGCACAGAAACGCCTGGGATGCCGGTCACGACGATTTATACCTGGATTGGGTTGAATGGTGGGGTGACGGTCACCTTTCAAAATGATCAGGTATTAACAAAAACGCAAACGGGCTTAAAGTAGATTTGTGGAGGAGGGCGATCGCCCTTTTTAGGATTTCTGTTCGATGAACGAAATCACAATCATAATGATGCCGACGATCCACATCGGTAGAAAAATGAAATGTCCACCCGCACGGGGACTCAACCATCGTTCGCGGTGCGATAAATCAGGTGTGCGCCATCGGTAAACCCCATCCAGGAGAATCAGGACAATACCCGCGATCGTGCCAATCACCGTGACATTGCCTGCTGCTGCCAAACGCCCAATGACGTTGCCCACGATAGCGGCAATTAAGACAAAGACAAGACCCAGCATATTAAATCGAGCCATCGCACTTCCTCAACCCTCACAAGGAACTCGCAATCAAATAAAATCCCAGTTTTGTGGAGGCGTGCCTCTGGCACGCCTCCACAAAACTGGGATTCTATAAAACAACAAATCCTAAATATCCAGACACGATCCATTACCCGCAGACAGTTATTTCTCAAGATTTCCATAAAGGTGCGCATTCCACCATAAGTTTGTTGTGCCAAGATGATTAAAGAATGATCCCCGGAGTCACTTATGGCAGCGTCAGGCAAGTCTTCTGAGCGTTTTCGATCGGCAACGGAATTTCCGAAAGCAGTTGACCACTTAGATCAAGCGGAAGCCAATGCTCTGTATCGAGAAATGCGCGATTGTCTGATCTTTACCAATCGCAGCCGATCGCAGTTAATTCGGCGGAATGAAGAACATAAGCAATCGGCAATTCAACTCAAAGCGGATGTTGCCAAATTGCAAGCGATGATTGGGCAATTAACGTTAGAAAAGCAATCGTTGGCAGAGGCAGATCGGCAGATTATTTCGGCATTAGAGCAAGAAATGGGGTTAATGTCGGGGCACCTAGATCAACTAACCAGTGCGTTTGATGCCGTCGCCGATATTGAAACCTCTACTCAGTTGCATTGGGGATTTTTGTCAGTCCCCAGCCGCTTTCTGAATTTCATCAAAGCCGTTCGGACGATTGTGGTGTGGTGGAAAGAGGAGCAACCAGACGATGCTGCGATCAAGGCATTGCCGGGTGATGGAACGCAAAAACCCTCTACGCTAGATGAAACAGACGATCGCAGAGCTAACCCGCAGATGTATCAAGATTCTGCCTCTATTGGGCGATCGCTTTTAGATAAATAATTGTGCTGAGCTAAATTTTTCAGATGGGTAAAAAACGGGTAACACAACTGCTTGAGCAACTGAAAGAAAATCAGCAAGCAGGGCTGAACAATTCTGCTGCCATCTACACGGTGGCTCAGGTGGCAGTGAATGAGTTGCAAAATCAGCTGGATTCAGAGACGGAAAATGCGATCGCGCCCCTGCCAACGTTACCCGTTGCGCTGCCTGTGGCAGACACCGTCGCTGTATTAGACAAAGCAGATCTGGTGCAGCAGTATGGTTCGCACCTGGGATGTCGCAGAGCTGCAAAAGCACAGGGCATTCGCTTTAGTAAAACCCCCAGCTGGGAGCAACTGATTGCTGCCTTTAGCTATATAGAGACTTTTCGAGGATTGATCGCTGCCTACACGACGGCACATCCACATCCAGGGCTGCATGGGATGACGATTGAAATTGTTCTTCAGAACCCATCCCAAAAACATTGATATCGATCGATCGTTAGGGTCGGCATTATCGCCAGGCGACCAGCGATAAGAGCAACCACACAAAGAAAACCGCTTCGGTGCCGCGCAATGCCCGGATCAAAAGATTAAAATTATTGGTGCGATCGCTGGCTGATTTACCAAACCAGGTTGCCGCTTCATTTTTGGCGATCGCCTCGATCATTGATTTTTTTGTCAGTCTGGGAATTGCCACCCAGTCAAACACCACATAGAGCAGATAGGCTAACGCCGCAATTTTCCCGGTTTGCAGGTACGTCCATGCCAAAGCCGCAATCGTCAGACTGGATAAGAGCAGCAGGTAAACCGAGACGAAGGAACTAACAGACAATCTACGTTTTTTTCGTCGTGGCGATCGCTCTTGCGGCATAAATGCTGGGTTAGGGATGGGCTAGGAGACAGGTGAGTAGACGAAAATTTGAGCTGACGGAAATTCGATCTATTCGAGTGTACCGTCTCATCGTCAAACTTATAGCTGGGATTGCTGGCATGTCACAGCTTACTCATGTAAAGGGCGCAATATGTACGCTAGGCTAAACATAAATCTTAGTGTCTTGATGAGTCAGGAACGTTGCAGATGAGTCAGACGGTTACACCCCCCTCAACCAAACCCAGCGAATCGCCTCTGCCGCCAACCGCAGACCCCGTGGCGATCGCGACTGCTTCTTTTAATCTGGGCGATTTCATCCAGGAAACGTCAGCCCTGACGCGGCGGTTATTCATTCAGTTGCAACGCCGTCCTTCAACCCTGATTGCCGGAATCATTCAGCCTGTAATGTGGCTGGTGCTGTTTGGTGCATTGTTCCAGAATGTGCCCCAAGGGTTATTTGGTGAAAGTCACAACTATGGTCAGTTTTTAGCGGCTGGTGTGATTGTCTTTACTGCCTTTGGTGGCGCGCTGAATGCCGGATTGCCGGTGATGTTTGATCGCGAATTTGGCTTTCTCAATCGATTGCTGGTCGCACCCCTGGCATCACGATTTTCCATTGTTCTGGCATCTGCCATTTTTATTGCTGCCATGAGTCTGGTGCAGACCTCGGTGATCATTGCCATGAGTGCCTTTTTAGGCGCAGGTTTGCCCGATCTATTGGGTTTAGCATTGGTCATCGCGATCGTGTTGACCTTAGTTCTGGCAGTCACCGCGTTAAGTCTGGGGTTGGCATTTTCTCTGTCGGGTCATATTGAGTTAATTGCCGTCATTTTTGTGACTAATTTGCCGTTGTTATTCGCCAGCACGGCTTTGGCTCCCCTCAGTTTTATGCCCCAGTGGCTGCGAGTCGTTGCCAGCCTCAATCCCCTCAGCTATGCAATTGAGCCAATTCGTTATCTGTATCTCCATCCAGATTGGTCACTAACCAGTGTGGTGATGCAGGCTCCGTTTGCCACGATTACGCTGGGTGGGGCATTGGCTGTTTTAGCCAGTTTTGCAGCGATCGCCCTGCTGTTGATCCGGCCTTTGCTGCGTCGCAGCCTGGCTTAAACTTACAGTAAACTGTGGGTAGATGATGGGAGCAAAGCTGGTGAGCTGCACGTCACAGGGATAAAGAGTCAGGCATTGGTTGACTACATAACTTTTGAATTGGTTTTTAGGACAGGTCTATGAAGACAGCAATTAAACGTTCGTTTCCGCTAAAGGGCTTGACACTGGCACTCATGGGTGCGGTTGGCGTTTCCCTTGCATTGACCTGGACTGCCCAACCTGTCAAAGCGCAACTCAGCCCAGCAGATGACCTGAATAACAATCCTCAGTCGGGTGATACCAGTTCAGACCCTTTCTCAGGGACTGGGAGTGGGCAGGTCAACACTATGTTTGATTTGATTCACCGTGCCCAGCTGGGGTCTTTCCAGGGGGTTTCCGAATTCCAGCAAAATCAGAGACAGACGATCTCTTCGGAAGCCGAAAATTTCCGGGCACTTCAACTTCAGCGCATTCAGCAACAAGCTGAACCGGGCGCAGTCAATCCAGAACCCTCCAGTTCGACTGAAACACCTGCCGAGTCAAACTAAGGATCGTGGATTAAATAAGATCGAATATTGAATCGTTTGGAGGGGCGAACGGCCGTTCGCCCGTACAACAAATCATTGGAGTTATTTAATTCCCATTCCTAAGGATCGTGGATTTAATAAAACCCGTTTAGTTAAGATACGTCTCAACTAAACGGGTTTTTTGCGATCGCACCGTAGCCCAGTCATTGGAGGGGTATAGCAGCCGAGAGGCTGGTTGTACGGGGTGCAGGGGTTTCACCCCTGGCTGGGGGCGCAGCCCCCACACCTCCGCTGTCTTAACCATCTACTCAACTGCTATAGCGGTCGAAGTATACCTTCACTCTGCAAAGGCAGTACGCTAGAACATAGAAAAGACACATTGTGACGCAACGTGCAAACCTTGATTACTTCTAATCCGCTGCAACACGCTCAGGAAGCTGCTCAAAACGGTGATTGGTCGCAGTTTTCTCAGGTTGTGCAAGAGTTATTTGAGCGCCTGGAACATCAGCCGATGACTAAGTCGATTGGTGCTGAGCGATCGCCTGAGTTGATAGTGAGACGTGCTGATGATATTGCCCAGTCTGCCTTAGATATAGAGACTGTAGATATAGAGGATCAACTTCATCAAATTTTTCTGTGTCTGCTGGATGTGTTGGAGGCAGGGGATTTTCGAGATCGATGGGACGTGGCGAAGTTGATCCCGATGTTTGGCAAACGAGCGATCGCACCGTTGCTGGAACGATTGCAAAATGACGAGATTGACTTAGAAGTGCGCTGGTTTATTGCCCGTACTTTAGGCGATTTGCCTGATCCCCAGGTGCTGGATGCGCTGATTGAGGTGTTGATTACGGCTTCGGATGCAGAACTGTGCCATCTATCCGCAGCGGCGATCGCCAATTTTGGTAGGGCAGCGATCGCACCGTTGACTGAACTAGTGGGGAACGAATCCGTCCGCTTGCTTGCGGTGAGAGCGTTGTGCCAAATTCGACAGGCTGAAACGGTGCCATCCTTGTTAGCTGTGGTCGCTGATCCGGATGCTAGTGTGCGGGAAATGGCGATCGAGGCGTTAACAGGGTTTGATGATAGTCGCATTGCCGCTATTTTGCCCCGTGCGCTGACCGATCCCTCTGCCAAGGTGCGTCGGGCAGCTGTAACGGGATTGGGATTACATCCTGGGCTGATCCCAGAACACGATTTAGTCCCGTTGATGCAGCCTTTGCTTTACGATTTGAACCTGGACGTGTGTTGCCAAAGTGCGATCGCTCTGGGGCGATTGAGAACCGATGACGCGGCGGCGGCATTGTTTGAAACGCTGCGATCGCCTCATACGCCGATGCTGCTGAAGATAGATCTGATTCGGGCGTTGGGTTGGATGGAAACACCCAAAGCTCTCGACTATCTCTATCAGGCGTTGATGCAACCGGAGTTTGAGCTAGTCGTTTACCAGGAAATCGTCAGCATTTTGTCGCGGGTCGAGCACGCGTCTAACCGTAGTCGGGTTGCAACCTATTTGATGGATGTGTTGCAATCAGCTCATCCTGCGCTACAACAGGCTCGATTTAAACAGGCGATCGCCCTGGCTTTGGGGCAGCTGAATGTTTCTGTGGCGATAGAGCCGTTGATCCAACTGCTGGCAGATCCCGATCTGGGAACTCGGTTACATGTTGTCTCAGCGCTCAAGCAACTGGACTCAGCGCAAGCCTATCATCGACTGCAAACCCTGGTACAGCAGGTTGATCTGCCTACGGACCTGTGTCAAGGCATCACGTTGGCATTGCAAGAGTGGTAAGGGTTACAAGGTACGCGATGCCATTGATCAACAAGATTTAGTCAGTCGTCTCCATTAGAATATAGACAGAGAATTTAGAGAGTGTACCTCTGCATCTACCCATCTCAAACTTCTAAATATAGTAACCGTAGGGCTGGTGAGGACAAGAGCGCGGGGGCTGTGCCCCCGGACAGGGGTTTCACCCCTGCACCCCGTCCTGATTAACCGTTGCAATTGCTATAAATCTTGATTTTTCAACATTTTGGATGTCCGGATAGCCCGATGAACTTGTCAAAACGTAAAGTGAACACGCTGTCGGTATCAAATCCTACGATTTGTCCCTCGTAAATCCGTTAAGTTCACCTCAGGCAGTAAGGGGATCAAATTATCGTGTGCAGGTTCTATGCGCTTAGAGCAACTTCAGGCTTTTTTGGCGATCGCTGAGACGGGAAGCTTTCAACAGGCTGCCCAGCGATGCAACGTCACACAATCTACCATCAGTCGGCAGATCCAAGGTTTAGAATCGGAGCTGGGTTTGCCGTTGTTTCATCGCAGTGCTCAGGCAAAGCTAACCTTGGCAGGCGATCGCTTTTTGTTGCGGGCGCGGAAAATTTGTCAGGAATGGAACACTGCTCTGCAAGAGTTGACCGATCTGAAAGCAGGAAAACAGCCAGAACTCTGTGTTGCTGCCATTCATTCGATCTGTGCTTATTATTTGCCGCCGATCCTACGCCAGTTTTGTAAAGATTATCCAGAAGTGCAGTTGCGGGTAACGGCATTGGGGAGCGATCGCTCTTTAAAGGTGCTGAAAGATGGGTTGGTTGATCTGGCGATCGTGATGAATAATCGCTTTTTGACGACCAATTCAGAAATGGTAGTGGAAGTGCTATATGACGAACCTATCAAAGTGTTGATGGCAAGCAAACATCCGCTCGCGATCTATGATGCTGTTCCCTGGGCGGAACTGGCGCGCTATCCCCAGGTCGTATTTAAAGATGGCTATGGCATGCAACGGATTGTGCAAGAGCATTTCGAGCGTCGCGGTTCCAAGCTGCAAGCGGCTTTAGAGTTAAACACGCCTGATGCATTTCGAGGTGTGGTGCGCCAGGGCGAATTGGTTGCCCTTTTGCCAGAATCAGCTCTGGTAGAAGCCTATGCCGATCTCACCCTGGCTGTTCGCCCGATTGCCTGCACAAGTTTGACCGGAGAAGCTACGGTTCTTTGCGATCCGCCGTTAACTCGACAAGTGGTGTTAGTCACAACCCGCGATCGCCTTCAAATTCCACCGATTCAGCGTTTTTGTAAACTGGTTTCAGAACATATGATGCAGCGCAATACACCCCAACAATTGCTATCCGCTCCGGTTGCCTGAGGCACCTCAGCCCTTTATCCTACCCTCTACTCCTGTTTTTCATTTTCAGTTCAACCGTTCAACTGCAACACGTCTATGAGTCATGCCTTCAGGGAACTTCTCCGGAAAATTGGTAGCGGACCCCATACCGGAGAAGATTTGAGTCGTGCAGAAGCCGCCGTTGCCACTCGGATGATGTTGCTCCAGGAGGCAACCCCAGCCCAAATTGGGGCATTTATGATTGCCCACCGAATTAAACGCCCCACGGGTGCAGAATTGGCGGGGATGTTAGATGCCTATGAAGAGTTGGGACCCCAGCTACAACCCTTTGATGCTCCCCATCCTGTGACGGTGCTGTGTTCGCCCTACGATGGTCGCGATCGCACGGCTCCGATTAATCCACTAACGGCGTTGATGTTGGCAGCCTGCGATTGTCCTGTGATTTTGCATGGGGGCGATCGCATGCCCACAAAAGAAGGGATGCCGCTGGTCGAAGTTTGGAAAGGTCTGGGTGTGGACTGGCGACGCCTCTCTCTGGAGGCAGTCCAACAGGTGTTAGAAAAAACAGGGATCGGCTTTGTCTATCTGGCTTCGCATTTCCCTGAAGCGGCTCAACTGGTGCCCTATCGCGATCAAATTGGCAAGCGTCCCCCGTTTGCGACGATCGAGCTGATGTGGAAACCCTATGCCGGAGAGGCACATGTGGTCACAGGATTTGTTCATCCACCGACGGAAGAACTGGCAAAAACTAACTTTGCCCTGCGCGGTATCTCGAACTTTTCCACCGTCAAAGGCTTAGAAGGCAGTTTTGACTTGCCCCGCGAGCGTACTGCCATCATCGGTCTGCAACGATCGGATGCAACTGGGTTTGAACGGTTGCATCTGGTTCCCCGTGATTATGGCTTTGCTGCCAAAAATGTGCCCTTTGAATCGGATGACCAGGCGATCGCCACTTTGCAATCTGCCCTCAAGGGTGAACCGTGCGAAATGTTGCAGTCTGCTATTTGGAATGGTGGCTTTTATCTCTGGCGTTGTGGTGCCTGCGACAGTATCGAAACTGCGATCGCCACGGCTGAAACCTTACTGACTCAAGGTCTGGCTCTGAAAAAACTGACTCAGGTACAGGACGCTGTGAATCAACTGCAACTCGCTCATCAGCGGTAATCTAAGCGCTGCGCGGGTTAATTCGTACAGTATTTCTGATTTCGGGGATGGAGTTGAGCGTGAACCCTGTGGGTTCACACTCAACTCCATTAAGCTGATTCTGTTTGATCATCTGATTTTGCTGTAGACCGTCGCCGCCGACAGCGTTCTGAACAATATTTCACGTCGTCCCAGCAATCTTCCCATTTCTTGCGCCACTCAAACGGACGCTGGCAAACGGGACATATTTTATTGGGTAAATTAGATTTTGAACGCGCCCGTCTCATGCGTAACAGACATATCCGTAAAGGGTTGATATCAATCGTTCATCTAGCATTGATCACGCATGGCGATCGCCATGCGTCTCCCAGTTTCCTGGATCGGGTCATGATCAGGTCATGTTTCTCAAAAGTAACATTCATGGGAAGATTGCTAGTATCAAGGGAGCAGTCTCTTCACCTACGCAGTGCGCAGCATATCGAAAATTGCAATGACCAGTTTAAGCCTAACGCATACCCAAATTCACGTTGATGACATTAACCAGCAGTTAGCCGGTTTCAGCGCACCTCAAGTTGTCCAGTGGGCAGTTGAGACATTTGCTGAAGGTTTGGTGATGACGACCAGCTTTGGCATTCACTCTGCGGTCATGTTGCACATGGTCACTAGCGTTGTCCCTGATATTCCGATTATTTGGATTGATACGGGCTATCTACCTGCTAAAACCTATTTATTTGCTGAAGAACTGACTGAACGGTTAAAGCTCAATCTCAAACCCTACCAATCTCCCCTGAGTCCTGCTCGGATGGAGGCAGTCCATGGTCGGCTCTGGGCACAAAACGATGTCGAGTCTCTGAACCTCTACGACCAGATCCGCAAAGTTGAGCCAATGCAACGGGCGCTGAAAGATCTTCAGGCAACTGCATGGATTGCAGGATTGCGCAGTCAGCAAACCGATCATCGTAAGACCCTTAATTTCGTGAATCTCCAAGGCTCGATTTACAAAATTCTGCCGATCTTGACCTGGAGTTCTAAGCAGGTCTACGACTACCTTGTGACCTATAACCTGCCGTATCACCCACTGTTTGATGAAGGCTATGTGACTGTGGGCGACTGGCACTCTAGCAGACCGTTAACTGCATCCGATGAAGATGAGCGCGATACCCGGTTTAAAGGACTCAAGCAAGAGTGCGGCATCCACCTACCTCAAACCCTGGCAGAATCAGAGAGTCTCGACTCCAGTTCTCTCTAGGCTGCGGCTACCCCTTATATGTGAAGCGCAGGACGCATTTGAGTTCGGACGGGGTGCAGGGGTTCCACCCCTGCACCCCGTCCGAACTCAATGACATAGAGCTATATCTTTCAAATGCCAAAGAAGAAGTTGAGGGCATAGTCTTCCATTCGCCCCATCCAGGATTCCTCAGTATGTTGACCGTTGGGGTCTTCAACGACTTGCAAATTCACATGTTCGCGATACCCAAACTCGTGGATGAGCAAGTCTCGCATTTCCTGACCGCGTACGGTTGCCCGTGCTTCGATCAGGGCATTGTGGTCGCCACCATGCCGCACTAGACCCCAATCGAGATAAAGCTTTAAGCGATTTTGGCGTAATGCTTGTTCGGTTGCAAATAATAATGCCGAGGTCTTGAGATCACCAAAAAAGGGACCTGAATAGTTGGGCATTGAAAATTCGACCCCAGAGTCTAACCCGACCCAAAACGAAGGCGACATGGCGATCGCTCCACCAAAGCGTTCTGGATGCTTGGCAGCTGTATAAAATGCGGCTAGCCCCCCATGAGAAGCGCCCCCGATAACGGTATGGTTTGCCTCCGCCAGCGTGCGATAGTGGCTATCTATAAAACCTTTGACGGCATCAGCAATGTAGGCAGCATAATCGTCTAAGCCACCCCATTCATGCCCCCATACCGGCGCATGAGTATATTCAAAGTCTCGGTTGACTGGGCAGATCGCCACCACAATAATTTTGCGAATTTGTTGCCGCAGATAGAGTCTGGATAAAATCTGGGCAAGATTCCAGGTTTTCTGATAAGCTCCCCCCGGAAAAAACACCGTATCGCCATCGTTGAGATACAGCACCGGATAGGAGGTGTTGCTGATTTCGTAATCTCGCGGTAGGAATACATGCAGGGTGCGAGGCGGATCAGAGGGCTGACCGATGTGAAAGCGATCGTAGGTATGGAAAAAGCCACCCCAAAATCCGGGGTCATAGTACCACCCAGTCTGCCCACCTTTATGAAATGCTTCAGCCATCTCGGTGCTCTTTTCACCCTACTGTTTTTTACCCTTAACCCTATTGCGCGTCGCAACTGGTTAGATTTACGGCTCTCTCACGACACCTTGGACTTCATGTTTAAACTTGCAAAAATAAGTCGTACAGCGACAACATAATTTCAACCACAATTAAAACAACAACATACCACTCCACTCTCAATGTACTGTTGTGTTGCAGTAAATCTAAAACAGTTTCAGCCGTCCGAGAAATTAAGTCAAGTTTGCGTTCTAGGGTTAAGTGACGCTCTCTAATTTCATATTCATCTTCAAGTCGCAGATACAGTCTTTCTAAATTTGGGGCATCCCAGAGTAATTCGGGTTTATCAATAATTTCTACCCGCCCTACAATCTTGTGTTGAATCGATAGAGTACTGCCGAGCTGTCGTAACAACTCTTTTCCCCAGCGTTCATTTTTGGTAGTTCGTTGAAGACCTTCGGCAAACGGTTCAATCTGGTCGAAAATGCTCGCAGTTCCAGCTTCATAATGTGCTAAAACGACGCTCTTCGCCAAAATATCAGCCACGATTTGAAAGCATTCGATGCTAAATTCTCGCAGCCAAATCATGCCATTCTCGACTCGACCTGCCCCGTTGGGTTCGATATTGATACTCGCTTCTTCGGTTTCAAGACGCGCGAATGGTTGAATTACCAATGGTTTCAAATAGGTAAGAAAAGAGGCTTCTTCGACTGGCTTTAAGCCAAAAAGGACAACGACACCATATTTAAATAAAACGGCGCACCCGTTTTCACCCGCCGCGACGACTAAGGGAAATTTTGCAAGGCATTCGGTGTTTTGTAGAGCTACTAAATCTAACTGTTCGCCTAAAAATAGAGCGCGAGAATTAACTGTATTTTGACCATCGAAAAATATTTTCTGCATAGCTAATTATGCTACTTCCTCCTGATAGAAAAAGTTCAGGTTATTACCCTTACTCCCTTCCTGCACACATCAACTGGAGTAGCTCATGATCTGAGAATTGCTGGAGATCATAGATCGTCAGGGATAATCCACTGAGGGGGTGTGTTAGCCCGCTCTAACATTTTCTTTCTCACCGCTGCTTCGGCGATCGCCAACATATCATCTAAAGAAGTCTCTTCAATAAATTTTGATGCCTGTGTTTTGTACTCAAGATTAGGACATTTTTCTCCTAATACACAACCCTTGATACACGCTTCTGCACAGTTAATTTCAACAGGATTCATACAAATAAACCTTCCCGGATCAATCACAGTTTTTCAAAAATTTCTCACTACTTTGTGCTCTATATAAAAGGCAAATCCGGTTCTCATACTCCTCCTACATTCGCCCAAACTCATCTAGAACCGAGTAATCCAACTGTTTAAACAAACTCGCGTCGATATAATTAATTCGAGCCATTGGACTCAGTGCTGTTAAAACTTGTTTCCCATAGCTACGGTAGTTCACACGATTATCTAGCAACGCCACAACCCCTTGAGTTTCGCGCACAGGGGCAACAGCTCGTTGCAGGTGACTTAACGTTTCCGGCAAGAGATAAAGCCGAAACCAATCTTGCCGCAAATGTTTGTAATAGGCAACCCGACCAGCGACCAGCGGATCTTCCAACGATGGGATCGGCAGTGTTGCAATGATCAATAACTGAGGAGATGGCAAAACGGCTTGGTGTTGTCGCCAAAATTCCCAGCCTGTGATCAAAATGCCTTGATCATCCAGACAGGTTTTTTCAACTTGCACACGAGACCCAAATTCAGAAGCTAAGACTGAGCCAATTTGAGCTTTTAGCGGCACATCCCCAATCAGCAAAACAGTCAGTCCCTGACCTTCCGAACTGGCACTCAACAAACTTCGCAATTCCCGCAGCAAAGCGGTTTGAAATTCAGGCGTGTTAGGCAGGGGAAACCGATCCGGCACATATAGCTGGATTAATTCATTCTGGCGATCGGGAGAAAATTTGAGGCAGGTTGTGTCGTCTAGCCCCAATCGTTCTCGATAAAACGGCGCTGCGGGTTCTAAATCGAGTGCGCCACCAATTAAGACGGTTGGCTGCTGCGCCCACACCTGTTTCAAACTGGAGGCAACTTCAATCGGGCTAGAGTGGAGTGAAAATTGCCCTTGCTGTCGAGATACCTCAACCCAAACCAGTTGATTGTCTTGGTGTAGGGTTTGCCAAAACCGCGTCCAACTTTCTGGGACATAGCGGTGTTGAGCTTCTGTGTCGGATGGATGGCTGCCATCGCTCGAGGGTGCAGGGTGTAGCAGATCTTGCAAATCGCTCAACAGTTGCTGTTCTGCTGGGTCGAGTAAGTAGCAGTTATAGGGGTTAGCCGGATGCTGAAACACAGACCGAGTCAGCTGGACTCTGACATCTCGAATCGCGTCGGCATGGTCAGTGCAGGCAAGCATCAGATCGTCCCAATCACGGGCGTCTATTCGCACCGTGAGTTGCTCTCTCACCCATGTTTCTAGATCATCAACGCCATCTACAATCGTTGGAATTGTGTCGGGAAAGCGTCCTTGCTGCATCAAGCGATCGCTTAACCACGATTGCGGTGAGGTGAGCATCAGCCCTTGAAAATCAGGACTGGGCCAGCGATCGCCTCGACAGATTGCTTTATGGGTCGGAATCCATTGCCGCAGACGCGGAATTTCGACCATCATCAGACGCTGTTGTAATGCTTCCGAAACGACTAAAACAACAGAATCTTGCCAGATCAATGCCGGCATCAAATAGCCCAAACGATAGCGCCCATGGTCACCAGAGGGAGCACCCGCTTGAATCAATGCACTCCGACCTAACCGCAGGGCACGAGCGACCAGGCGCGCCATCGTCAAATGATGCGGCCAATAAGGTTCGCCTTGCTCCCGCAAGAAAGCACGGAGTTGCTGGTGGACTTCTACCTCAATCACAAGCGTTTACTCTTCGCGTTACCGAATGAATTTCATTGTTACACAAACCCAGAGTTAGCTTCGACCGCCTCAGCCCCACAAGCTGGCTGCTAACCTGTGGTGAAGCCAGATTTGAGCATGACTCCTCTCACCATATTAAGGCTTAGAACTCGTCTCAGGGTTTGAGATCATGCTGCTGTCTTTTTGCCAGATACGATGAAGTCTGTATCAGTGACTCGACTTCTGGTGTTTGAAGCGATCTACGATTAGATTTGTCATCTTTTAGGAATTGATTTGGACAGTGGATGTGGCGTGCCCGCAGGGCACGCCACATCCACTGTCCAAATCAGTCCCTAAGTGAATTGCCATATGTTGGACGGGTTATGAAGATTGGGATTGTTGGGCTGGGGTTAATTGGTGCATCAATGGGAATTGATTTACGCCAGTCGGGAGATTACACGGTTCTGGGGGTTAGTCGGCAAGACATTACGTGCAAAAAAGCTGTTGAGCGGGGTGTAGTCGATGAAGCCAGCGTTGATTTGCACCTGATGACCCAGGCAGATGTGATTTTTCTCTGCACTCCGTTGGGAGCGATTACATCAACCTTTAGCCAACTGCTGCCGTATCTGGCACCTGATACCGTTGTCACCGATGTCGGATCGGTTAAGTTACCGATTGTGGAGGCGATCGCCCCTCAGTGGCAAAACTTTGTAGGTGGGCACCCCATGGCAGGTACGACCGATAGTGGGCTTGATGCTGCCCTGTCAGGCTTATTTGTCGATAAACCGTATGTGTTAACGCCAACCGAATCGACCCCACCTGATGCTGTAGCCCAGGTCGAAGAAATCGTGCGATCGCTGCGTTCCCGGATTTATCACTGTGCTCCTAGAAAGCATGATCAAGCCGTTGCCTGGATCTCTCATTTGCCCGTGATGGTCAGCGCCAGCTTGATTGCTGCCTGTCTTGGAGAATCTGATCCCAATGTTTTAGAACTGGCACAAAACCTGGCAAGTTCGGGGTTTCGGGATACCAGTCGTGTGGGGGGTGGAAACCCTGAGTTAGGAGTGATGATGGCTCAGTATAATCAAGTAGAGTTACTGCGATCGCTTCACGCCTACCGTCATCAACTGGATCGATTGATTGGTCAGATAGAACAAGCAGACTGGCCATCTATAGAAGAGCAACTGATGACCAATCAGAAAGCCAGATCCCGCTTTATTGATTAACTATTCACTCAATAGAATGAAGTAAGACAGATTTATTGATTAAATATTTTCTAAATAAAATAAGGCGCTGCCCTCTTACACAACCCTAGCAAAATTTACTTGATCAATTGAAATTATTTACCCTATAGCGCCGATTTCCTACCTATGAACAAGCAATTTTACGGTCGTGAGTCCACTCAGTTATTGCCTACACTAAGATTGAATGAAAGATGCATCTATTCGTAACGAAAATTAGACTTAGCTACATTGATCATCTATTAATTTAAAGTTTGACTAAAACTTTGATACTAAAAATTTCAAGTTTGAATCAATACTTTAAATTAGGGTTATGTTCCAACAGAAAACGCTGTAAGTTGACGCCTTAACCTGCTAATTCGCTGGCAATTTCGGAACGGAAATCTGTAGCAAGAGAGTTTCATCAATATTTCCCAGCACAGAATAATTTTTACGACCTGACAACTCTGATTGAGTCCTCTCTTTGAGTTACTTAATCAATGGATCTGTGCCACTCAACCATCCAAAAATATTGAGCTAACCTGCAATGCATTCCAATGTAGACTCTCGATTAGAGACTCTCTCAGCAGTGACTAAGGATTCATCTGTGTCTTATTCCGATTCAGTAATTGGCGCAGCCATTTTTGATTTAAGTGGCTTGCCCAAAGAATATTTCACAACGATTGAAAGCAACGATGTCAGTTGGGTTCAAACTATTTTCCAGGCATTGGGGTTGCAATCCTTACTTATTTCCTCCCTGCGGCTGGAAGGGTTTCGTCATGCCATTGTGCATGGTTCAGAATATAGAGCGATCGTTGTCCGGCAAAAATCTCGGTACACAGCATTGCTGATTCGCCAGGGAACTATCATCACAGATTCCTTTATTCACTGGTCTCAAGATTTTGAACCCAGTAGCCTGAGAGCGCATCCCCGATTTAACGCCGTCTAAGCAAGCTGCCACAAGAAAGTTGATATGAGACCTGTTACGGAATTACATCTCTCACACCAGCTTTTTTGCATGGAATTCTCTTTTTTTCCCATACCTGATATAGCGGTACGCATTAGGGTTAGGACGGGGTGCAGGGGTGAAACCCCTGCGTGGGGGCACCCCCCTGATGTCCTAACTAGATTGCGTAGAACTATAGCAATTCTAAATAAATTAGAAGAGGCGCACCCCCAAGGGTGCGCCTCTTAATAATCCGGGAAAGCTGCAACTTTTTGAGAGAGTATGGGGCGAAATCTTTCAGAAAGAGGGACAACGCCCTCTTCAACCAGCTCAGGACAGATGGTTGGTTGAACCGCCACACAGAGCACGCCTGCTCAACCAACCATCTGTCCTGAGTTGCATCTCAAGGTCTTAAATTAAGCTTCATCGTGTGCTTCGTCGCTTGATCCGGGGGATGCCTTGTAAAGTGCATCCAGTTGCTCGCGGGCATCCTCTACGCTGATCGAGCGCATAACTAGGTAAGGCTCGTTGACCACGTTACCCGCGTCATCAAGCAGTTCAGGATGAGGGACAGACTGAGGGGTATAACCACTTGCCGCAGAAGGATGGGACGATCGTCGTGGGGAGCCGTAACCTTTCTGAGAGTCTATGCCTAGAGTTACCAAATTGCGAATTAAATTAGTAACTGCGAAACATGCCAGGATCGTAAAAGCAACAAGGTAAATTAGATGTAACATGATTGGTTTTCCCCGAACCAGAAATAAGCTGGCTTTTAAGAAATTTTTGAATAGCTGAATGAAATATGGAGCAGACTTCTAAGAAATCTCCATGTCAAACTATCTGTGTCTATCTGAGTCAACTGTCTATCTAAGGATTGTGGATTTAATAAAACCGAAGATTTATGTTTGGAAGCGCGGCTTCGCCGCGCTTCCAAACATAAACTTCCGGGTTCTAATTAATTTGTGATCCTAAGTCAACATTTACAAACCATTAGATACAGTCTCTCAGATTTTAGAATGGCAGGCTATAGGTTTCTAGAAGAATGTAGTGCGACTCCTGACATCAGCGCACCCATCTAAGTAATTATCTAAGGATCGTGAATTTCATAAAACCGAAGATTTACGTTTGGAAGCGAAGTGGAGCCGCGCTTCCAAACGTAAACTTCCAAATTTTATTGAATTTGTGATCCGAAGTACTCATCTGCGGCGCTGCACGACTGATAGGTTACGGGTATTGTGTGAGAGCCGCGCAGAGCGCGGCTCTCACACAATACCTTGGACTTGATGCCATTGAGTATTGCTATACGGTGGGCTATTCACGAGAGTGCTCAAGCCGAAACCGAATAGAGACTTGCCAACACTCGGTAATCAGGTTGTGCCAGGGGACTAATACGCTGGTTTCCACCCCAACTTGCCCAGACGTTGCCTGAAACATCATTTGAGTGGTTGCGACTTCTTGCTGAGCTTGTCGAACTCGGGCTAATAAATTGGCTTGTTGCTCATCTCCCAAGAAGTCAACATTGTTTTCTTCTAGTAGAGAACGCGATCGCTCAAGCCAATATTGAAAATCTTCCAGAAGGGGTTCAAGTAAGGCTTTCAGCAGTTCAGGATCCGATGAATTTTGATCAAACATAGATCTTAAAGTTTCTTAGTAATAGCTTTAATCTTAACGCGATTTACGTTTCGTAACAATTGAAAGGTTGGTCTTCACTTCTAATCCATCGGTAAGATAGAAGCTAGTAGACGGTCAGTTTTTGCACAGTTGATTGGATAGACGAATTGGAGCATGGGGTGTTCTTCCCAGACTCAAATTCATTCTTCAGCTATGGAATGCTGTTTACTTAACCTTGGCTCTGTTTTTGTGTGGCGATCGCCCGGTCAATACCGAGTCATTGGGTGGGTGTCCGTTGGTATAGTTGCTGGGTTGGCGTTCGCCCTAGACCCTAAATTTTGACTCGATACCCATTGTCAACTGTTTATTTGTTTTGTTAGCCAATGTCTCATTCAGACGCTTCATCTTCCTCGGTTTCAGATCAGCCCCAAAAAATTTATCTCCCCCGCACGAGCGAGTCAGACACGCTCAAAAAAATTCGCCATACGACTTCCCATGTGATGGCAATGGCGGTGCAAAAGCTGTTTCCAAAGGCGCAGGTCACGATTGGACCCTGGATCGAAAATGGGTTTTATTACGATTTTGATAGCCCAGAACCTTTTACAGAAAAGGATCTCAAAGCCATCAAAAAAGAGATGACTAAGATCATCAAGAAAAATTTGCCTGTCATCCGCGAACAAGTCACTCGTGCAGAAGCGGAGCAACGGATTAAGCAAATTAACGAACCCTATAAGCTCGAAATTTTGGCTGATTTGCAAGAACCTATCACGATTTACCATTTGGGTGAAGAATGGTGGGATTTGTGCGCGGGCCCTCATGTAGACAGTACAGGGCAACTCAAAGCCGATGCGATTGAGTTAGAAAGTGTTGCGGGGGCTTACTGGCGGGGGGATGAAACGAAAGCCCAGCTTCAACGAATTTATGGCACTGCCTGGGAAACGGCGGAGCAGTTAGCAGAGTACAAACGCCGCAAGGAAGAAGCACTCAAGCGAGATCATCGCAAACTGGGTAAAGAGTTAGGCTTGTTTATTTTTGCCGATCCAGTCGGTCCTGGATTGCCGTTGTGGACGCCCAAAGGCACGATTTTGCGATCGCTTTTAGAAGATTTTCTCAAGCAAGAGCAAATAAAACGCGGCTATCTGCCTGTGGTCACGCCCCATATTGGGCGAATTGACCTATTCAAAATGTCTGGGCATTGGCAGAAATATAAAGAAGATATGTTCCCCATGATGGCGGAGGATGACGACTCTCGCCTGGCGGAGCAAGGCTTTGTGCTGAAGCCCATGAACTGCCCCTTCCACATCCAGATCTATAAGAGTGAGTTGCGATCGTATCGCGAATTGCCGATGCGACTGGCGGAATTTGGCACCGTTTACCGATACGAGCAGTCGGGAGAATTGGGGGGGTTGACTCGGGTTCGAGGCTTCACTGTAGATGACTCTCACCTGTTTGTTACGCCAGAGCAGTTGGATGCAGAATTCTTAAGTGTGGTGGATTTGATCCTCACCGTATTTAAGAGTTTGCAACTGAAGAATTTCAAAGCCCGCTTGAGTTTTCGGGATCCCGATTCTGACAAATATATTGGGTCGGATGATGCCTGGAATATGGCAGAAGGTGCCATTCGGCGAGCCGTCGAGACGTTAGGAATGGATCATTTTGAGGGCATTGGAGAAGCTGCCTTTTACGGTCCTAAGCTGGACTTTATCTTCCAGGATGCGTTGGAGCGAGAGTGGCAGTTGGGCACCGTCCAGGTAGACTACAATTTGCCCGAACGATTTGCTTTGGAATATGTTGCTGAAGACGGCACCCGCAAACGTCCGGTGATGATTCACCGTGCGCCTTTTGGCTCTTTAGAACGGTTGGTCGGCATCTTGATCGAAGAATATGTGGGTGATTTTCCGATTTGGCTGGCTCCTGTGCAAATTCGTCTGTTGCCTGTTACCGAAGAGCAGTTGCCGTTTGCCAAGCAAGTTGCCGAGCAGATGCGAGCCGTGGGTATTCGGGTGGAGGTCGATACCAATGGCGATCGCCTGGGCAAGATGATCCGCAATGCAGAGAAAGAGAAGATTCCTCTGATGGCAGTGGTCGGCGCTAAAGAGGTAGACGCGATCGCCTTA
This sequence comes from Calyptranema fuscum S582, assembly GCF_055793305.1. Classification (NCBI taxonomy): domain Bacteria; kingdom Bacillati; phylum Cyanobacteriota; class Cyanophyceae; order Oculatellales; family Oculatellaceae; genus Calyptranema; species Calyptranema fuscum. The sequence goes on along the minus strand of NZ_JBSLYH010000009.1, from coordinate 260 downwards.
AGTGTGCGTACACGAGCGGCGGGAGAATTGGGTGCAATTTCTGTGACCGACGTAATCGATCGTCTAAAACAGGCGATCGCCAATTACTCAGACTTCTAAGAAGTACGAATTCATTAGCCTGTCATCCTTTTGGGGAGAGCGACGGCGGAGCCGTCGCTCTCCCCAAAAGAACTGGACTGTAATATCTTTATGATTCTGAGTATCCCCGTAAAGAACAAAACAGGGGTGTAGCGATGAAATTGCTACACCCCTTCCTATAT